>NZ_JZWV01000986.1 GCF_000966975.1 Streptomyces katrae
ACCTGGACCTGGTCTGCGTTCTCGTACCGGCGGGTGCGGGATGCTGCGACGACGAACCCGCTGTCGGGCAGGCGGTCCAGGTGCGGCCAGCGGGCCCGCACGGCGCTCAGCTCGGTGAGTTCGACGTTGCCGCCCGGATGGACGGAGACGACCAGGGCGTCGAAGGGCCGGGCATCGCCGGGCTGCGGCGCGCGGTCGGCAAGCAGCCAGTGGGCGACGCCGAAGACGTCGACGGTGCTGGTCAGGACGTGGCGGTCGTGGTGCGTTCGGGGGAGGTGGGCGAAGGAAGCGAGGGCGGTCTTCTGCACGGGCGGGCTCTCCTGGGTGGGCGGTCACGGCGGTCGGGGGCTGCGGTGAGCGTCGGCGGCGGTGCACGTGCGGTGGAGAGGGAACCGGGGCGCCTAGAAGGCATGGCCCTTTCTGGTCGTCATGAGGCGATCATCGTCGACGTGTGGCCCCCGCGCCAAACCCTTTCGGTCCAGCGCTCACGCCGTCTGTGGCCCCACCCGCTCAGCCGCGGCGAAGGCCAACCCGCCCGCCAACTCGAATACACAGCGCGACAAGTCCAGTGCTCATTGGACAGATACAGTGCACGGTCACAACTGCACGTGTGACCGAGCGTCGTAGTTGGCACCGCCTGCCACATCGAGTGCTCAGATTCGTTTGCGGACTGGGCCTACGCGCGCGGCTGGTCAGTGGCTCCAGTAGTCGCGTTGCGGCAGCTGCACCCACAGATCGGGAGGCCCGACGACCGCCCGTGCGTCACTCAGGCGCAGCCCGGTGAAGGCGCAGGAGTAGGCCACCGCGTTGTACTGGTAAGGGTACGCGTCGAGGACTTCTTCAGGGGTGTCTCCTTCCTGTGCTCCGCCGCCGGGATGCAGGTCCCCTCCGGTGATGGCACCGTCACGGGCAATGCTGCCCTGATTGCCGCTCTTGGGGTTGGCGTACAGGCCGTAGCAGACGGTGCCGCGGGAGAGCCGGGTGAGCACTCCGGGCATCTGTGGTGCGTCGCCCCAGGGCTGGGTCACTACGCAGCCGCCCGGCACGGACGTCACTCCGATGACTTCCATATCCTCGTCGTACGCGTACGGATCCTCTAGCAGTTCCTCGATGGCCCCGTCCGGCACTGGGGTCGCCTCCAAGCGCCGCACCGCTTCGGCGGCGTCGATGCCCGTCACGCAGGCCAGGCCGGTGCCCTCGTAGTAGAAGCTGCCGAGCGCCCCGAGGAGCCGCGCGGCCTCCTCGGCCGCCGTGCGCTCCCCAGTGTTCAGCTGCTGGCCGGCGGGGACGTCGAACAGGTCGGGCGTCGGCCCGGCCAGGCTCAGCCGCCCCGGCGACCAGCCGCCGATCAACTCCCGCCAGGGGTCGGCCCCGGCGGCGGCAAGAGCTCGCGCGTTGTCGGGCTTCTTGGACACGACGGCCTCCCACAGAGCCGTCACGTCGTTCTCCAGGGCGTCCACGTCCTCCACCCGCCCGGCAAGCTCCGTGACGACCTCCGGCGAGCCGAACACCGCCGCCCGATGCAGGGGGCGCCCACCGCTCCATGCCTCAGGGTCGGCTCCCTGGTCCAGGCGTCGACGGATATCACCCGCATCCGTCCAGTCCCAGCCCATACCGATCCAGCCTCCACCTGCCACTGTCACCACGCGCCTTCGGCTCCTCACGCGGATGGCTCCCTGCAAGCCTTCGCTGCCCCCACGCTCGCATGCGCGACTGACAGTCCACCCCAGCGCGGTCGGGCCTTCTGTCCTTGCCGCACGCCGATTGCCGACTGAGCACACCATCTGGCAAGCGGTGCCAACTACGACGCTCAGTTGTCCCGTGCCCTGGATCTTGACCGTTTGCCATCGGAGTTTGACCGTTCCGTCACAGGTAGTCGCCACACGGAACCCTGCTGCTCTCCCGCCCATATCTTCACTCACGTACCACGCGTACCGCGGGGCAACAACCGACGACCGAAACCCGCGGACGAGACGATTCAGGGGGACGACAACATGCGTCACAGCAACGGCATTCGCAGGGCGGCTCTGGCGACGACGGCGGTCACGGCCGCCGCCATGGCGGTGACCGGCATCCTGCCCGGCACCGCCATGGCGGCGAGCACCACCACCTCCACCCCGCCGCCGGCCTGCCCGGCCTCCGCCCTCCAGGTCAGCGCCTGGCAGGCCGCCCACCGGCCCGTCGGGACCGGGACGGGGGCGGCGGTCGTGCAGTTCACCAACGTCTCCCAGAAGACGTGCGTCCTGAAGGGCTATCCGACGGTCGCGGGCGCCGGCAACACCCCGCTCAAGGTCACCCCCACCGGCAAGGCCGCCGCCGTGACGGTCCGGCCGCAGGGCAAGGCATGGGTGAAGCTGACCTTCGTCCAAGTCCAGGGGGAGGGCGACGGCTACTGCGTGTCGGGCAATACCCCGGCGGCGTATCCGACGATGGTCATCGGGCTGCCGCACTCCGGGAAGCACCAGGTCGCCCTGAAGGACGGGTGGTGGGCCCAGTGCGACAACAAGGTGACCGCCACCCCGGTCTCGACGGTCAAGCCTTCCTGACCCCCCGTCCTCACAAATCGAGCAGCCTGCATGACGATCGCAAGGCTCTGACCTGCACGTCTACGAGGAACGGCACATGAGGACAAGTCAGCGACTCGGCGCACCTTCGGTGTACTGAGTCGCTGACCTGCGGTGATCAAACTCCGATGACCTGTGACAGCGGAGCTGGACCGATTGACACCGAAGTTGGATCGAACGCATTTTGTGACAGCGAAGGTGGACCACTGCTGTTCAGGGGCCCGAAGCGGTCGTGCGTCGGACTCTCGTACCGTGCTCCTGCCCATGTGGACTGCCTGCCAGAAGCCGGTGCGAGGACCCCCGCTGTCCCGTCTCAGGCGGTTTGACCGGGGCGGTCCAGGCTAGGACGGCGGTTCCACGCTGAACCCGCCCGTAGCGGCCCAGGGATCGTCCTGCTCTCGCTGCTCCGCCGCCTCTCGCTCCCGCTCCCTCTTCCGCTGTTCGGAAGCCGCGCGACTCTCGGCGATCGTGGGAATGGCGTCAAGGGCCGCGGCCAAGCGGCCGTGCCTGATCAGCACGTCGGGCAACTCATGGTGAACCGAGTAGTGGGTGGAGGAGCGGAGCAGTGCGAGGGCCTCCTCCGTCCGTCCGTCCTGCTCCAGCAGCCGCGCCAGCGCGGTGTCCCACTCGCCCGGCTCCCGCTCGTTGAGGGCGGTGGCCTCCGAGATGCCTTCCTTGCAGCGGCCTGCCTCACCCAGCAGCCAGAGGCGCAGGTGGCGGACCTGGTCCGGGTGCTCCTTGATGTATTCGTCAGTTTGACCGTCCAGGAGTTCGAGTGCCCGGTCGGGGCGGCCGTCCTCTACGAGCAGTTCCAGCGCCCATTGGAGGAAGTTCCAGCAGTCGTAGTACTCGTAGGTGGGCCGGCCGGTCTCGACGGCTTCGTCGACTCGCCCCTGGCGGACGAGGAGGCCCATCAGCGCCGCCCGGTCCTTCGGGTGGTCGTGGGTCGCGATCCCCTCGCGCAGCACGCTCTCCGCCTCGTCCGCCCGCCCCGCGTCCTCCAGCGCCTTCGCATACACGTCGAGGGCTGAGCGGTGGTCTTCGGCAGCCAGGGCCCCCAGCTCCTCGATCAGGCCCTGCCGGGCGAGGAGCTCTGCGTAGTACTCCGGGAAGTTGACGGGGTGCCGTCGGCCCGAGGCCCTCTCGGCGCGCAGGACCTCGACGGCCTCGTCCGTGCGCCCGGCCCGCTCCAAGACCTGGGAGATCAGGAGCAGCACATGCCACCGGTCGGTCCGGTTCGTCCCACAGGATCCGCCGCACCGCTCGCACGCCGCGCCTTCGGCGGCCTCCATGTGCCCGGCCTCCCGCGTGAGCACGTCCAGGACCAGGTCGTCGCGTCCCCGCCCCTCGGTGATCTCGACCAGGCGGGAGCGAAGCCAGTGCTCCCCGAGGTGGGGTGAGAGCACGTCGACGGCCTCCTCTATCCGTCCGGCCTTCGACAGCAGCTCGGCATGGCGGGCGCACACGTGGCCGTCGCCCAGTTCGGTCGCGTCCGGGCGCACCCGCGCGAGGGCCTTCTCGCCATGGCCCTGGTGGATCATGATCTCGGCGGTGAGCCACTCGGCAGGTCGCCACCCGATCTCTGCGAACGGATCCAGCAACGCCAGCGCCCGATCGCACTTCCCCGCCGCGCACAACTCCCGGGCCGCCGCCTCCGCGCAGTTCCAGTCGCCACGCTCCCGCGCCGCCCGGACCAGCAGTTCCACTTGCCCCAGGTCGGGGAGGGTCCGCGCCATCCGCGGGTAGACGCCACCATGGTGGCGCGCCTGCCAGGAAAGATCGTCAATGTTCACCCGGGCACCTTACGCACCGCCACCGACAGCCCCCGCCCAACGGGAGCCGGGAGCCGGGAGCCCGGGAGCAACCCCGTACACGGCGATCGAACTCCGCTGGGACAACCCGTCACCAGCCGAAGTCCACAAGACGGGTCAACCGTCGGCCCGCTGTCCACCCTCTGGCAGGGCTGTGGGTTCGGGGGGGCCTGCGGCATCGCCGCACCGTCCGGTACGCGGCGCGCTCACCCGGAACCGGGACCAAGGTGGCGAAACGCGCCGGGACACGCCCTTGGAGCCGCCAACCACGGCAGTGCCATGTATCGCGCCCGGTTGTCAGCGTCCGGCAGCGCGCGCATGACGGGATTCAACCGTGATCTCCGGGGAGGCGCGGTCCCTGAAAGAACGTGGGCGAACCTGAGGGACAGCCGGCGCCCCACCTGCCCCCCGCCGCCGACACCTCCGGCTTCTCACCCGCGGTCCCGTCCTCCCGCGGCCGGCAGGCCGGCCCGCAAGGCGGACCCGGGTTCCCATCGGGTGCCCGCCCGGCGAACGGGCAAACCGGCTGCCGGGTCAGCCCGCGCGACGCAGCCCCGAGACCAGCAGCGCTCCGCGGCGGCCATCCGTGCGGCGCCGGTAGCGGGATACGGCCACCCCGGTGAGGCACAGCAGGCCGCCCAGCAGGGTCAGCCAGGCGGGCACCTCCCCCAGGAGGCTCCAGCTCAGGGCGACGACGATGGCCGGCACGGCGTACGTGGTCGCGCCCAGCTTGCCGGCGGGCATCCGCGCGAGGGCGTAGGTCCACGTGGTGAAGGCGAGGGCGGTCGGGACCACGCCCAGGTAGACCATGTCCAGGGTCGCCGGGAGCGGGGCCCGGGGGACCTCGGCCACCAGCTGCCCGGTAAAGGGCAGGCAGGCCAGGGCGCCGGTAAGGCAGCTGTACGTGGTGATCTGCAGGGGCGTCCCGCAGGAGAGGGCGGGCTTCTGGGCGACGACGCCCGTCGCGTACGCGACGGCCGCGAGGAGGCACAGCGCCACTCCGAGCATGGAGGTGGAGCCGTCGCCGCCGGAGGACATCGACAGGCCGACGACCACGGCGCCGGCGAAGGCTGTCTCTTATACACATCT
>NZ_JZWV01000987.1 GCF_000966975.1 Streptomyces katrae
GGCCATGCCGGTGAGCAGGCGTGGCGGCAGGGCCTCGCCGAGCAGGCGTGCGGCGAGGAGCGCCATCAGGATCGGCCCGGTGTTGACGAGCAGGGAGGCCGTGCCGGCGTCGACGAGGCGCTCACCCCAGTTCAGCGCGACCGTGTAGCCGGCGAACCAGACGAGCCCGGAGAGCAGGATGCCGCGCCAGGCACCGCGCGGGGGCAGACCCTCGCGGCGCACGAGGAGCAGCGTCACGAGGGTCAGCGAGGCGGCGAGCAACCGGCCGAGGGCGAGCGCCCCCGGCGAGTAGGCGGCCCCCGCGCTGCGGATGGAGACGAAGGCGGACGCCCAGGCGAACA
>NZ_JZWV01000988.1 GCF_000966975.1 Streptomyces katrae
GGCGAACACCGTGAAGCAGACGGCGCCGCCGGTGAGGAGACCGGGAGGCAGGGCACGCTGATGGGACTTCATGTCTCTCAGCCTACCCTTAATAGTTCGGCATGCACCGAAGTATTTCTTCCGCAATTTCGCGGCCTTGTCGCCGGTCGCTAGCCCCACGCCGCCGGGGCGAGCCCCAGCAGTTCCCCGAAGGCCTCCTCTCCCGCTCCCGTCACCAGCAGGCCCCGACCGCCACCCTCGGGCCGGACCACCCAGCCCTCCCGCAGGGCCCGCGCGCACAGCCGCGCCCCGACGAGGCCGCCAAGGTGGCGGCGGCGCTCGGTCCAGTCCAGGCAGGAACTCGCGAGCGGCCGGCGGCCCGCGCCGGCCACGTCGACGCCCACCTGGCGGCACCAGTCCAGTCCGGCCCCGGTCAGCTCGAAGACGGCGTCCGTGCGCAGCAGCCGCCGCTCCTCCATCGCGTCCGTGACCGCCATGCCCAGCCGGCCCGCAAAGTGGTCGTAACAGGTGCGGGCCCGGGCCAACGGGTCGGGCGCGGCGACCACCGGCACGGTGTGCGCCGCGTCCCGGCCCGGGACGGCGTAGCAGGCCAGTTCGTCCACCAGGCGGGCCGTGGCGGCGTCGGCGATGCGGACGTAGCTGTGACGCCCCTGGCGTTCAGTCACGCAGATCCCGGCGTCGATCAGCCGGGTCAGGTGCCCGCTGACGGTCGAGGGGGCGACCCCGGCGGTCCTGGCCAGCTCGCCCGCAGTCCAAGCGCGGCCCTCCAGCAGAGTCAGGCAGATGACGGCCCGGGTCTCATCGGCCAGAGCGGCGGCCAGCGAGGCGAGGCGCGCGGCCGGTGCCGGGGAATCCGCCGGCCCGGGAACAAAGGTGTGATCCATGCTTCCAGAGTGCCCCATCACTTCGGTATACGGCGAATGGTTGGTCTGGAGGTACAGGGGGCGGCGAGTCGGTCGGGGGCCGCCACCGTATGCAGGGGGCGGCGGTGTCATCGGCGGTCGGCCAGCCGCGGCGCCGCAGCCGTTCCCGGGGCGTAGTGGAGGGCAACCTCCGGGGCGAAGGCCACACCGGCCTTCTCCGCGCAGGCGTAGAGGAGCGCGGGCCTCTCCATCGGTGTGGATTCTCTTCCGGTGGACATGCGCAGCGAGTTCGCGGCGGCCAGGAGGGTGACGGCCCGCTCGGCGTCCCCTGTGTCCGCCTCGGTC
>NZ_JZWV01000989.1 GCF_000966975.1 Streptomyces katrae
CCCTGTGTCCGCCTCGGTCCGTGCCGTCGTGGTGAGTGCGTCGACCGCCGGCCCCACAACCCTTCGTCCAGGCAGTGCCGAAGCGCGAGGTGCAGGTGTTTCCTACCGCCGGGGCGGTCCCCGGCCGCGTGCGGATTGCGAGCGCGCTGGGCGTGACGATTCGCGGTGGCGAAGAGATCCTCGCCCTCGGCGGTGTCGCTCAGGGCCGCGGCGGACAACAGCACGGTCTGGGCGGACCGGCCCGAGTAGTACGAGCGCCTGCAGCTGTGCGCCGGTCCCCGGCTTCCCCGGCGAGGGACACCGCCCGGCCGAGCAGCGTGGCGGACTCCGCCAGGTCGGTGCTGTGGAGGATCAGCCCGGACGCGAGGAGGGCGCGCGGGCACACCGCCGCGGTGCTTACTGGAGTCCGGCGAGCACCTGGGCCGCCCCGGCTGTCGGCCGATCCACCCGTCCAGATGAACGGGTGCGTCGTCAGAGGGACGGGGCCAGCACTACCCCAACCGAA
>NZ_JZWV01000990.1 GCF_000966975.1 Streptomyces katrae
GGCCAGCACTACCCCAACCGAACCGACGACTGCGCCGGCCACGGGCCGCGATGACCGCTCGGCGCGCAAGCTCGCCCGGCTCCGCGCCCGTCAACTGCCTGAGCCTCGAGGCCAGCGGCCCTGCCCCGCTCGGCGGCTCAGAAGTCGATCACCCACACCCGCCCGCCCCAGAACTCTGTGATCCAAGCGTGGCGGCCGTCCGGCGTCAGGGCTATACGGGTCGGATGGTGGGCGCGGATGGTGTCGATCACCTTGTTCGTGCTCGTGTCGATCACGGACAGGCTGTCCGCGCCTTCGCTGGTGACGTAGGCGCGGCTGCCGTCAGGGCTGACTACGACGTCTTTCGGGTGCCAGCCGACGGGGACGGGGCCGCCGGTCACCTTGCCGGTCGCCGTGTCGACGACGGACACCGTGCCCAACTGGTCCGTGACGTAGAGGCGGCGTCCGTCTGGTGTCACCGCCAGGCCGTAGGTGAAGTCCCCGAGGCGGCTGGGCCAGCCGATGACCTTGTCGGTGGCCGTGTCGATCACGGACAGGGAAGCGGGGGTCCCGTAGCCGGAGTTCGCGACGTACACACGGCGGCCGTCGGGGGAGACCACCACATCGACCGGGTCGCTGCCGACCTTGACCTCGTCGACAACCTTGCCGCTCGCCGTGTCCATCACGGACAGGGAATCGGATCCGGAATTGGCGACGTAGACGCGGCGGCCGTCAGGGGCAACCGCCAAGGCCACCGGATCGACGCCGACGCTGATGTAGTCGATCTCCATGTGCGTGGCCGTGTCGATCACTCTCACCGACCCGGGGCGGAGCCGCCAA
>NZ_JZWV01001001.1 GCF_000966975.1 Streptomyces katrae
GCCCTCACCGTCTGGTCCGAGAACCAGGCGGCTGCCATGAGGGCCTGCATGCGGGTCCGGTCGAAGCGTCCGCCGGGCTGCAACCCCCCTTCGAGGAGGCGGAACGCGGGTGGGGCGTCGGTGAGGGCCATGCGGATCTGGGTGTCGGCCCAGGTGGCGAGGTTGCCGTTGAGCCAGGAGGGGACCGGGGAGGCGAAGCCGAGCTTGTCCCGGCTGTCCCAGACCTCCTTCGGCAGGCCGAGGGCCTTGGCAGCGTCCCGCAGGATCCGCTTGCCCTGGGCCGGGTTGGTGATCTTGTAGTCGACGGGCAGCCGGTAGGAGAACTCGACCAGGTCGCGGGCGAGGTAGGGGGATCGGCGTTCGAGTGCGTAGGCGGATGCGAGTTTGTCGCTGGTCATCACCAGCGGCCTCCAGGCCGTCGCCAGGTCCGCCAGCGTCAGGCTGCGGGCCAGGTCCCCGCCCGCGCGGGCCATCGCGTCCGCGACGAGATCACGGAGACGGCCGTCGGGGTCCGGGCCCCGCAGGATCAGTCGGGTGACCGCTTCTGCCGGGTCGAGGGGTTCGCCGACGGCGTGCATGAGCTTGGCGGCCAGCGGCCGGTATGCCTCCAGGCCGGAGTTCAGGACGGCGTCGGGGCCGAAGAGGACCAGGGCCTGGCGGAGGTAGCCCATCAGGAACTCGTCCGGTCCGAGACCGCCGATCGCGACCCGCAGGCCGAGGTCGGAGATCTTCCGGTAGGCCATGTGCTCCGAGAAGGTGGAGGCGTTGCCCATGGGGTAGTCCAGGGCCCGCATCATGTGCGGCAGCGCAGTCGTGAAGTCGACGTGGTCGGGCTCGACCACGACCAGCTCCGCCTTGATGTCCCGCGCGATGACCGCGGCCGTGGAGGACTCGTCGAGGCGGTCCTGGCCCGGGTAGCGGACGGTGACGCAGACCGGGGGCCGCATCAGGTAGGCGAGGACCGCCGAGTCCAGGCCGCCGGAGAGGAGGAGGGCGAAGTCGCAGGCAGGGGCCCTGAGCGGGATCTGCTCGGCCAGGGTCGTGGAGAACCTGGCCAGAGCTTCGTCGTAGGTGCCGGTGAACGGGGCCCGGTCCTCCAGGTGCCACCAGGTCATCTGGTCGATCGAGCCGGTGGTGACGTCGAAGGACAGCAGCGTGGCCGGGGCCAGCAGCTGGATGCCCTGGAACGGGGTGTCGACGCCGGTCGGGGTCTCGATCGCGGTGACCTCCGGCCGTAAGACCAGCGGATGAACTCGCGCCATGGTCGTCCCTCGATCCGGCCCGTAACGGGCACCTGCATCGGGCTGGGGCCGGGCCGCTGAGCGGTGAGCCGGCGAAGTCCGAGCCGAGTAGCGAACGAATGAACCTGGGTCCAGCTGGCCCCTGTGATCGCGGCGACGTAGTGGTGGCCCAGCGTGACGCCGTGCAGGCGGCTCAGGGTGCAGGGCAGCGGTGCACCGGAGTTGATCAGAGGCAGCAGATAGCTCTTGACGGCTGCCAGGCCCTCGCGGGTGGTCTTGGCGGATTTCACCTGTGCGTGCATGCGGCGGCGTTCGTTCCAGGCAGCGAGGATGTCGCCGGAGTAGTCCTCGACCAGACGGATCGACCAGGTGAGCAGAGGCCCGATCACGGCCGGATCCAGCGGCTCGGTCTTGTTCTCCCCGCTGCCGTCTCCTGTCTCGGTCGGCAGATAGTCGTCGATGCCCTCGTCCTCCCAGGGCGGACGCGTAATGCCGCAGGGGCTGGCCGACAGCTGGTCGAAGGCCCACATGTCCGAGAGCCAGCGCAGAACCGTCAGGGCATGACCGCGCCCGCAGCCGCTACTGGCGATCTTGGCGGCGTACGCCTTCCAATGCTCCATGGTGCAGTCGCTGAGCTGGGACACGCCTTGCCGATCGAGCCAGCGAGCGAACTTCATCCACTGGATGATGCAGTCGCGCATGCTGATCACACCGTCGCGTGTCCGGTTCTGAAAGCCGCGTTCCCGGATGTAGGTGGGGCGCAGCTCGCCGTTGATCAAGACCCAGAGGACACGACGGACCTCGCTCCGCAAGGCAGCCGGGCACTTCCTCAGATTGATCTTGTGGAGGCTGTCCCCGGGGTTGTCGGTCAGCGGCCCCAGCGACCAGATGTCATCACTGTAGAGGGAGTTGGAGTAGGTGTTGCCGGCGCTGATCCACCGGTCCATGACGACCGGGCTGTCTGGTTCCGGCAGCGGCAGGATGTAGGGATCGGCCTCGATGGACAGTGCAGTCGTCACGGAGCCAGGTCTCCCTCGTACAGGTGGTCGATGATCATTCGGTCGTGGTCAGTGACCCGGCCCAGTGCCGCATCCCAGGTGCTCTCGTTGACCTTCGCCCGCAGGTCATCGAGTCGCTGGAGATGTTCGTCCCAGCGCTCGCGCCAGAGCTTCTCGGGCCAGGCGGAGCGAAGCGAAATCAGCTGCCGGCGCAGCAGCGCGAGGCGCGGGTGGTGCCCGGTGTGGACTCGGGAGTTCTCGCAGGACAGGCAGCAGGAAGTCGGCGCCGCAGCCCCCGTTTGGGTCCGGCCAGGGGCTGTTGTCCTCATCCGCGCAGTCCGCCGTTGCGGTCTCCAGGTGGGCCGCGTCGGCCACGTCCGTCAGGCGCCCGTGGAAGGTGTAGTCGCGGGCCTGTTCGAAAGCTTCCTCGGCGCCCGCCGCGATCACGTCCACGGCGGCTTCCTGGACGTTCTCGTCGGGCAGGACGTAGATGCTCTCGTGCGTGCCGGGCTTGTGCTGCAGCGGCTTTCCCGTCGTGGTGACGGTCGTCCTGCGGGCACGCTGGAAGGGCGAACCGATCTTGTGCTTGCTCGCCCATACTCGCGCATCGGCCTTGGACACCCCGAAGCACAGCGGGCCGACGTTCCGGGGCCGGTCCAGATTGGAGTCCAGTCCGTACGGCGCCGGTTGCGGGCGACCATCAGCAGGTTGTGGCCAGGCGACAGGGCGGCCGCCAGGGCCCGCCCGTGCTTCGTGGCTTCCAGGGCCTGGGTGATGAGCCGACCCGGAGAGTCCGCGCCGGAGTCGGTGTAGTTCTCCGTGGCGAACCATCGGCCCTCGCCGGAGCGCCGCTTCTCCACCAGGACCTCATAGGTGACCGTCGTCTTTTCGCCCGCGGACGGGGTAGTAACAGGCACGTGCAGACGGTCGTAGACCGACAGGTTCCAGCCGTAGCGGTCGGTCATCATCACGGCCAGAGCCGTCAGCTCCGACCGACTCAGGAACAGCCGGCCTGCAGTCTTCCCGCCGTTCTTTCCACGCAACAGCCCCTCGGCCCGGGTGTAGATCTTCCCCTCCTTGTCCGGGTACCCGGGCAGTTCGCCCGTGGCGGCCAAGCATTCGAGGACGGACGCGACCCTCCACTCGCGGCTGGTCGGGTCCAGCGAGCCTGCCCGGTAGCGGTCCAGCAGCGTGGTGTTCTCTCGGATCCGCAGCAGCGCGGCCCGGAACTGCCGTTCAGCGACCAGCAGCACCTGGTCGCGCTCCGACGGCCGGTAGGACTGCTTGGACGGTTTGCCCTTCTTCGGGACCGGGCGGGCCAGTTCTTCGGCCGCCAGGCCCTGCGCCAGCCGCGGTTCCCGCTTCAGCAGCGTACGCATCTTCGCGAGGGCCTCGCGCCCGCCGGGGGTGTCCTTGTGGTTGTTGCGCCAGAGTCGGAGCGTGGCCGAGGTGAGGTCGCCGAGGTCCTCGGCCGGGTGCCCCTGGGCTTTGAGGAACCGGGCGAAGACCTCCAAGGACCGCCAATACGATTCGCCGCTTGAGTGGCTGTTCCATCCCATGGATTGCGCGGCGAACGTTCGCGCGAGTGACTCGCGCATCGGCTGCCGTGCGGAGAGCTCAGCGAAGTCGAAGACCCGCTTGAAGCCCTCCTTGTTCAGCACGGTGACCTGCAGTCCGTCGGCGGCTATCCGCTCGGTTGCCTGGAAGTCCGGCGGCGGCAGGACGGCTTTGCGTCCCCGCCCGCTCACGATGCCGCCGCGACGGGCAGGACGTCGACCAGCATCTCGATGTCCTGGATCCCGGAGGTCTCCCGGGCCAGCCGGGCGAACAGACCGTTCAGATCCTTCTTCTCGTCCGTCTCACCTTGTTCGTCCTCGGTGTCGAAGGTGAGGATCGACTCCAGCTGCAGATGCATGACCGGGCGGAGGTAGTGCTCCTTCGTCGTCTCAACGTCCTTGTGCCCCAACAGGGTCTTCACCAGCCACCACGGATCGCCGTAGAGCTGGGCGAAGTCGCGCCGGTCTGCAGCGGTCAGCCCGTACTTCTTGTCTATCAACTCGTTGAGCAGGATCAACATGTAGAGGGTCATCGAGTGCCGCATGGAATGGGGTGTCGCGTACGGGACCTTCCCGCGGATCTCCGCAACCCGCAGCAGTCGGGGCGTCTCGCGCTCCTGCGGAGTCAGCAGGGCCTGCTCGCAGCGTTGGTTGGCCTGTCGGAACACGGTGTTCCAGCGGTCCGGCAGCATGGGCAGGCCCTGCTCGGTCAGCCACAGCCATGCCGGCTCCGGGCCCTGTGGCCCCTCGACGAACAGCCACTGCCGCTCGCGCCAGTCGAGCAGGTTCAGGTCATGGCGGCCTTGGACGCCGTCGCGGTCGATCCAGTGGACCGTCGAGGTGCGGCCCGTCGCGACCTTCCTGATCAGCCGCATCTGCGGCAACTTCTCGTAGCGTCCCTGGGCCTGGGCCCCTCGACCGCCCAGGCCCGCTCCGACTCCGCGTAGGCGCTGACCTGGCGCAATGAATCGACCGACGCGTAGAAGGTCCGGTCTCGCTTCGACCGGGACAGCGCTCGGGCCATCTGCCCGTGGCGATAGCGGCCCGAGCGCAGCGGGCGGGACGGCACTTCGAACGTCAACATGGCGCCAGATTCCTGCCGCCGCAATCCCGAGCTGAGTGTGAAGCCGACGAACGAGGTGTTCCGGAGCTCGGTCCGCGCGTCCCAGCCCGGCACCGGTGTCCCGTCGGGACCGAGCCCACGAAGACCAACATCCTGCCAAAGGCCCCAGGTTCTCGGTGTCAGCCACGACACCCGCGAGCTGCGGGCGTCCGCGGCGCGGTCCGCCCGGCGCCGGCTGTCCACCGGCAACGGCGTGACCTTCGCCCACCGGTAGAGCCGCGTGAAAGCCGACGCCTCCCGATCCCACTTCGCCCCGCTGATTCGGCTTGGGTTGAGTGGCGAGTCACACCGAAATTCCCGGTACGCGCGCAAGTCGCTCTCGGCCGCCTGCCGCCACGGGATCCCGCGTCGCCACAACCAAGTCAGCAACAGCCGGATATCCAGCGCGTAATTCCGCCGAGTTTCCCGTTCCAGAGGATGGAATTCCGAGGAGAGCACGAATTCCAGCAGCTCGGGATCGACCACGAAATCAGGTCGCATAAAAACCGGATCGCCCGGCTGAAGCCCCACCGCGGCCACCGCTGCAAGTCGCGGACCCCCAGCACCCCCTCCTCCGGCAGAGGCCCCCACCGCTCCGGATCCGGCACGAACACCAGCCACCACTCGTCCATCTGCCACCCCTGTGAGTCCCTTGAACTCACTCAATCATCAGGGAAGCACAGGTGCGGGTCGTCCACCGGACCGGTGACCGTGAAGCGGACCTTCCCGCACAGACAGCGGCCGGTACGGACCTCCGAGCCGGAGTCAGAGTCAGAGTCGGAGTCGGCGACAAATCTCAGGCACAGATTCACTTTCCAAGTGTGCTGGGGCAATCGGGGCCATCAGCATGCCATCGTGGTGAAAGCCGGCGGGAAGTCCTTCAGCACCTGCGGCAGGCCCAGCTCGGCAAGTTCACTCCGACGTGGGTGGTGCGGTCGGCGGTGTCCCGCGTTCCGTCCAGGACGGGGTGCGCGTGGTCGTGCACTGTCGGGTTTCCGCGAAGCCGGCTGACTGATCGAGGTGGAACGGTGATCCGGGGTTCTCGGGCGCCCAGCCATCAGCGAGGGCGGCTCGGATGCTGTCCGCCACCTGCGCCGGCAGGACCGGTCGGCCAGCTGCTCCGAACCAGTTGCTCGGGTGCGGCTGGTTGGTGGTGATCACCAGTGTGGTGCCGGGAGTCC
This sequence comes from Streptomyces katrae, assembly GCF_000966975.1. Lineage (GTDB taxonomy): Bacteria > Actinomycetota > Actinomycetes > Streptomycetales > Streptomycetaceae > Streptomyces > Streptomyces katrae. Next base: position 6,079 of record NZ_JZWV01001001.1, read on the forward strand.
GGGCGTGTTCGACCGCGTAGGTAAGGGGTGACACGACCAGACCCTGGTCGTAGGTCGGCCGTCCGCGGAGTCGCCAGCGATAGGTGGTGCCGTCCACGGTGATGAGCCGCGAGCCCTTCTTGACCAGTGCCATGTCCACATTCTTTCCCATGTGACGGCTCTCTTGGGCCGCAGAGCGAAGGCTGGCCGAGTCTCCGCACGGCAACTGCTCCGAGATCGTCATGAGCTGAACCTCGTTATGCCGCGTCGGCCCTGGACGATCAGACACGGGAACGGGACCGGCCGACGGAATCGGGTGGGGGCGGCGGCCACCGAACCGCCCTGCTACACAGCGCTTCTGAACCTTCCTCGGATTTTCCTCAACGTGCTTGCACGGAACAGGGTCGAGTTGAACCAAGCTGCTACTGCCAGAACGTAGCCGGGTGTTGGCTGCCCGCCATGGCATCGAAGTCTTGCCGGAAGTCCGACATGGGCCCGGTCACGTCGTACGTTCCTTCGCGGAACATGTAGACGGAGGGCCAGGCATGCTCACGAGGACATCCTGCACGCCGTCCGAAGATCCGGTCCAGCCGGCCCGAAGGAAGACTCACCTCACCCACAACTCTTGACTGTGGTCCGGAGTCCGGCAGCAGTGTGCTGGCTGCTCCAGCGGTCGTACTGCGCCCGCCGATAGTTTTCGACACGCCGACGAAATCGGCACATGCCTCGAGCAGATGCCGGTGCTCCCGTTCGCGGTCTGCGCGAGCGGCGGCACGGGCCGTGCTCTTCTCCTGTTAGCGGTGTGCGACGACAGCGCCGAGCAGCGTTCCGATGACGGCGATGGCGGCCGCGATGATCACCGACATGGTGGCCAGCTCAGCACCAGACGGCACACACAGGGCAGAGCGCGAACCGGCCACTACCTTCACTGACGGCCATAGAGCTGGCCGCGACGGCGGCCCTCCGACCATGCCGAGATGGCGCGAGGCAGGCC
>NZ_JZWV01001002.1 GCF_000966975.1 Streptomyces katrae
GACACCGCCTGCGTCGTCGCGAGGACGGGGCGGTGCGGTCGCCGACGCCACGCAGCTCTGTGCGGACCGGAAAACGCCGGACGGGAAGGGCCCAGTCTCTCCAGGCAAGGGAAAACGGTGCTGTGGTGGCTGGAGGAGCCGGGCAGCATAGCGGTGTGGCTGATCTGCTGTGGGATGAGTGAGCGGTTTCTTCGACCCGGATCTGATGGGGGCGCTGCCGGACGTGCGTGTTCCGGGTTGCTCGGTGGAGGACTGGCAGGCTGTCCTCGACCTCGTCGAAGAGCGGGGCTGGAAGTACCAGTACTCCGAGGGAGAGACGGTGCTGCCGGTGCCTCGGGCAGAAGCCGTGTTGTCCCGCCCGGTGGATGCGGAGTGCCCGACCTTGCGGGTCTGGCCGACTGACGACGTGCTGGCGATCTTCCGTTTTCTTGAGGACGAGGTCATCGACTTCGACGTCGACTTGCGGGAGTTGCAGGGTCAGGAGCGGCTTGATGTGCTTTGCGGCTTCTTTGGGGAGATTGGGCGGCGTCTGGGCAAGCCGGTCCTGATGGATCCGCAAGGTGACTACGGCCGCCCCGTGCTCGGTTTTGACACCGGGGTCCAGCGGGTCGTTCTGCTGGCTGATCGGCCGGACACATGACCCCGGCTGCCGGCTGCGGTCATCGGACGGTCCGTGCCGTAGCAGGTCCGGGGTGCCGGGGTAACTCCAAGCGTCGTCGATGCAGCCTGAGACTGCTCAAGCGGCCCTGGTGAAACGGCCCGATGTTCGGTGTCTTTGTGGCACTGGGCGACGGTCCCGCTCATCCGGTCTACCCAGGAGTGGGGTTCATCTCCTACGCCGGCCTGTCACGGCAACGCTGCGACACCGGTACCGCCATCGTCCAGGTAGGGCAGCGCCTTCTGTGCGAGTTCCTCCAGTGCGACACCTGGCTCTGGGAAGCGCGGCTGTCCTTGAAAGCCACCCACAGCCCGACCTGTTCCAGATGTTCGCCGATGCCACGGAGCCTGGGCAGAGGCTGCCTGGAACCGTCACCAAGCTGGTTCCCTTCGGGGCCTTCGTCCAGGTAGCCCGTGGCATCGAAGGGCTGGTTCACGTGTCGGAGATCGCCTGGACGCCTGTCGAGGATCCGTCGGACGTCGTCCAGCTCGGCGACGAGATCACCGGTCGTCGTCACGGCAGTGGACAGGAGCCGCCGGAGACTTTCCCTCTCCCGGCGTCAGGCCCTACGCGCTCCGAACGCCATGTAGGGGGCGGCGGGTTCTTCCTCGCGGGACGCGGCATTCCCTCACGACCGAATGCCCCCACCGGCTGGCCCACCGGCCGAGAGTGGCGAGCGCCGGACTGTTGTCCGCGGACAACAGTCCGCCCTTGAAGCCCATCTCGCACAACGCCGCCGGAAGCGGGAAGCCGGAACAGGCGATGTTCGTGAACGGGCAGGTGCAGCGCAGCGTCAGCGGAGGGGTTCGAGGTAACCCGTTCGCGTGGGGCGCTCCCTGCCGCGTACGTTCCGCGTATGACCAGGACGACGCCGGCCAGGCCGGTTGAGGTGGAGGCCGTGTTCCCCGAGCTCGCGGCGTACCGAGGGCGGACCACGCGTCTGCACCCGAGGCCCGGCCGGCCGGGGCGGCACGACAGCCATGTCGGCGGGCCATTGCTGTGGCCGGGGGACGAGCCGTGGCCGGTCTGCCGCGAGCCCCACATGCCCGAGACCGAAGGGTACGCACCGGACGAGATCCGCGCCGCCCGGGCCGTGGGCGCCTGGCCGCGGAGCCAGCCGTGGCCAGGCGCCGGCAGCCCTTGGACGGGTGGGCCGGTGCCCTTCGTGGCGCTCGCACAGTTCTTCGGCCGGGACGTTCCCGGCCTGGCCGCCGGTCCCGGCGGCGCTGACCTGGTGCAGCTTCTCCGCTGTCCGCTCACCCACGGCCCGTACCTGGAGCGCCGGTACCTCCTGCGGTGGCGGCAGGCCTCACAGACCGAGAGCGCGGACCGCTTCCTCACTGCCGCGCCCGAAGTGCCGTTGCTCCCCCGGGAGCACGAACTCCCCGAACCCTGTGTCCTGCACCCCGAACAGGTGGAGACCTATCCGTGGGCGGAGGACGACACACTGCCGGCTGCACTGATCGCCCGCATCGACGCCTGGGAGGATGCCCAGACGGCGGAAGCCGGCCGCGACGCCCCCAGCTACCAGGGCGACCTCTCGATCCCACCCGGCTGGAGGGTCGGTGGCTTCCCCAGCTGGGCGTCTACGGGCCCGATGGACATCACGTGCACGTCCTGTGCGGACCCGATGCGGCTCCTGCTGACAGCCGAGGGCTATGAGATGGACTCCGGCTCGCACAGCTGGATGCCGCTCGAAGACCGCGATCCGTCGCTGCAGGGGATGGCCTCGATCCAGGGCGGCCAGTCCGTCACCCAGCCCACCCGACTCCGCTTCGGCCGCGACCGCGACCTCCACGTCTTCACCTGCCCGACCGACCCGGGACACCCACCTCGATGGGTACTCTCCTGACGTACCTCGGTGGTTTCGTGCTCCCCGACTTTTGTCCTCGGACAAAAGTCGGGGCACCTCCGAACTCCTCATCAGGACCCGTGAGGGTGGGGCGGACGCAGGGTCAGTCCGTGGCCGGCCACTCGTACACGGTCGACTCCACCGACATGTCCCGGACACCCTTGAGTCGAACATCCGTCGGAGGCTCGAACTCGAAGCGCTTCAAGGGGTCGTTCACCAGGCGCAGGGTGGGCCTGCCAGCGCCCTCCTCGAGGTGCGAGGCGATCACGAGGGTGTAGTTCTCGCCCTCCGACCACGCCCTGATGAACTCCGAGCGCGTCAGGTTCAGCTCACTGGGGACAGCACGTCCGTGAGCCTTGATCTCGTAGTAGCGCCCGGTCGAGTCGTACGCGTCGGCACCTACGCCCGCTGCACCTCGCTGGTCCGACAGTTCGACGCCCTTCTCCTCAAGGATGCGGCCGAGGGCGTCGAGGACGAGCTCTTCCTTGTCGTGGTCCGTGTAATCGAGCGGTGAGTCCTGGTTGCGGGGCGGCGCCCCGCCGGGCCTCGGGTGGGTGAGCGGGGCTACGCGGGGGAGGCGAGGGGGCGCCGCCGCTCCTCCCGGGCAGGCAGGGGTACTGCCCGGTGCGGTTCCGGTACGGGAGACCTTGCCAGGCAGCGCGTTGAAGGTGGCCGAGTCCACCAGGGGGCGCGGGTGCGGTGCCGGCTGCGGACCGGCTTGGGCGCTGGGCGACGGACCACCGGCAGGACCACCACCGGGCACGGGTGCGGGGCCACCACCGGGCACGGGTGCGGGGCCAGTGGCGGACGCGGGTGAGACGCGCGGTGTGCCGGAGCCCCGCTGAGCGGGCAGCTTCCGTGACGGAAGGGCCGCAGCGGGAGCGAGCCGCGCGCGGCGGTGAAGTTCCTCGGTGAGACGTTGCTGATCCTCCCGGTCCCGCTGTGCGGCGGAGGTGAGTGCGGTCGCGGTGGCGGATTCCGTCAAGCCGTCCTCCCACACGTCCCGCCAGCCGTGGCCCACGCGCGTTCGGCTTTCCTCGAAGTGGGCGGCGATGGCCGCCCCCGCGCCAGCCTTGGTGGTCAGTGCCGTGTACGAGCTCAGAAGGAGCGTGTTGCGGCTGCGGTCGATGTGCGCGTCGACAGGGAGCTCGATCGGCTCGTACGCGCCGCCGGGCGCAAAACGGATCCGCAGGTCGGGGAGGAGCCGGACCTCCAGGGCGGCCAGCCAGCTCCAGCCGGTGAACGCCTCCGCCGTCTCGGGTTCGTCGCGTACCAGGAGGTCTTGGAGTGCGGTGATTCCCCGCCTGAAGTCCTCCGTGAGGGTCATGTCGGCGGGCCCCTTGAGCCCGAAGCCCGCCACACCGTCCTGTCTCTCGGTCTCGCACAGGACTTCCGCGTTCACGGCATCCAGTGGAGTGACCCGCAAGAGCTTGAACAAGTCGGCGAACTGCTGGACGTTTCCGCCTGGCTTCCACAGGGGCAGGTGGTCCGCCAAGGCCCGTGCGATTGCGGAGTCGGCCACGGCGAACGCCGCCCGGTCCCTGCCCTTGGCCCAGCCTTTCGTCGTCCACAACGGAAGGGTGCGAAGCCTGTTCTGCAGGCCCAAGGCGATCGGCGCGTCATCGGAGGAGGTCAGGTCCCGCAGGCGGCGCAGGGCGTGGAGCATGACCTGCTCGTGCTCGGGACCGGGGGCAGTGCCCGTCGCGGAGATCTCCTTCAGTACGTCGATGAGTTCATCGGCGCCGGGCTCGGGGATGCCCAGCACCTTCCACAGGGACGCGACGTCCGATCCGGTCAGGGCGAAGGGACGAAAGCCCCGGAGGATCGCGGAGCCCCTGAAGCATTCACCGGATCGCTTCCAGCCCTGGTCGGTCAGTACGAGGTCCTCGTTCAGGAACTCGTAGCGGATCTCCTTCTCCACCGCTGACTGGGGTGTGCCTTCGGGCCGGTGCGTCAGACGTCGGGCAAGGGACCGGTAGACCAGCAGGGCCTCCGCCCTGAGACTGTCCGGTACATCGGTGTGGTCGTCGGTACGGCGCTCGCGCAGCTCGCGCAGCCGCTCCATCAAGCGCGGTACGTCGGGGTCACCGGAGACCCCGAGAGCGGTGAGCACCTCGGTGCGGGTGGCCAGCGCCTCGTGGATGGCCGGGTGCAGGTAGTCGGGATCCTCCGTTCCGTAGAGGGCCTCCGTGTCCTGCGTGCGCAAGGTGAGGTCGGCCGGGTTCCGCAGGCGTCCCCGGCTGTCTTCCAGCCAGGGGGTCTGCCGGAGCTTCCACACCCACATGGCAGCCGTGACGCCCCTCTCGGTCCACTTGCGACGACCCCGGGCCATCGAGACGACGGCCTCGTCGGAACTGGTGAGAGGTGCGAGGAGCGTGCGCAGCAGGGCAGACGTGCGGCGTCGCCGCTCGTCCAGGTCCTTTTCCGAGGTGATGTTCCTGATCACGGCCTCGAGATCACTGCTGATCAGGTCGTCCAGCGTGTAGTTGGCTTCGTTGTTCCACATCTGGCTCCATCGGCCTGACACGAACCACATGCAGTCCCGCGCGAGGCCAAGGCGTGGATCATTCGGATACGTCTTGATGTATGCCTGGTGAAGGGAGGCGTTCACTGGCGTGAGCCTGGGGGAGTCCGCCACTCCCAGCAGCCGCAGAAAGCCTGTTCGACTCAGACCGCCTGCCTGAGCTGCGGAGAGCAGCGACCGCGCGTACGAGCGGCGTACCCATACCAAGCCGGGCGTTCTGCGTGCCGCGACCTCGAACCGGTCTCCGTCGGCGGTCTCCAGCGCCTGGGGGAGATAGGCGGCGCCGGGCTTCACGCGGCGGGCCTGTTCAGTCCCGTCCGGCTTGTAGGTGAAGCCGTCGAGGTGGATGGTCCGCCCGATGCCCGGCCCCAGCGAGTTGCGCTGGGCCTTGGGCATCTCACCGAGCGCCCGCTGGAGTGCCATGAGGCGGGCGGCATCCGTCGCCTCGTCGGCGTGGGGGAGCGTCCCGCCGGTCCTGCCGAGGCGGGCGACGATCCTCAGCACGGCCGGTGTGTCCTCCCGGCGCACCAAGCAGTTCAGGCGACGTAGCCAAGCCGTGACCGCGGTCGACGAGCCGTTGTCCTCCGCGTAGGCGGGATGCAGGTCATGGACGATGCCGAGCACGTCCAACGCGCCGGTGGTCTCGCCGGCTACGTCGGCGAACGTGTTCTGGCTGGGGTCGGGTCGCAGTCGACGCCCGTCCGCGGCGACCACGCAGGCCCTGCCGGTCAGCTCGTGCTCATGGCCGTTTTCGAGGGCGACAGCGGTGAGTCGCACCAGTCGCGCGACGTCCTGCCGCCTGTCGTCGGAGAACAGGCAGAGTGCGTCCCGGACGCGTACCTCGGGCCGCAGGCCAGCGGCCGCAGCGGTACGCCAGTCCGCGAGTACCCGACGCCAGCGGCCGCCGCTGTCGCGGACCGCTTCGGGGAGGGCGTGGGGAGCCTGGCCCAGGCGGGCGATGTCACTGCCGTCGAGCACCCCTGACAATGCGGCCTCCTCGACCGCGAACTCCTTCAGCGGGGCGGGCTTGCGGCCTCCGGGGACGCTCACGGTGAGTTCGACGGCGAGTGACTGCCGGGCGCGGTCGAGCAGCTCGGCGTGGATCCGGCTTTGCAATACGTTCGGATCGCTGGAGCCGGCCGCGCGGGGCAGCGGAATCAGGTGCCATGCCGTGGGGTCCACCCCTTCCAGGACGTCGCGTACGCCGGCTGCCCACAGGTCGGCGATGACCGGCACGAGTTGCGCGTTGAGGTGGCTGCTCGTGAAACCCTCACGGTTGGCCACCGGGTCGAACTGGCTGTGGACGCGGGTGGCGACTTCCAGCGCGGCCACGGGCAGACCGGCATGGACACTGCCCCCCATGCCCTGCGCCAGGGGGAGCGCGACCCCCACCGGCACCGTCGTGCCCAATGCCTTGTCGCTGCGCTTCCAGTCGGCGTGTGGCGGTACGTGAGCGGTGTACACCCGCCACACTGATCCGTCCGTCGCCCGGGCGTGTTGCACTTTCACCTCTTGCTCGGCGCCGTCGACCAGGAGCCGTTGCAGTGCGACGTCCTCCCAGGACAGCGTCAGCACGGTGCTGAGCTCGCCAGCGGTCACCTCGATACGGCGAAGGTCGCGCAGGAACAGCAGGGAGGCATCGCTCCACTGCTCGAACCAGGTGAAGAGCTCCGGTGGTGTCACGGTGTGCACGGTCATGGGGATACGGAAGACCGTCCACTCAGGTCCGCAGATCCCGGCCGGGAACTTCGGCGGGGACACGGGTTCCAGGCTGTTTCCGGAGAAGCGCACGTGGAAGGGGTGGCAGTGCACTTCCCACACCGTGGTGAGGGCACGGAGGGTGGAGAGGCCGATGCCGAAGCGGCCGGTGGCAGTGGCATCGCCCTCCTTGCCACTGAGCCAGGGCATCCCCAGAAGAAGGAGATCTGCCGCGTGCAAGCCCGCCCCGTCGTGGGCGATCAGCAGCTCGTCGGACCGCAGCATGATGCGCAGCTGGCCGGCCCCCGCGTCGTCTGAGTTCTGGACGAACTCGGAGAGCACCTGGAGCGGATCGGCCGAGAAGGCCCCGGCTCCACGCCGTGCGCCCTCGGCCACCATGCGGTGCACCCCGAGGCCACCACGCAGCCCTTCGTCGAGGAGCCGGACGATGCGTGCGGCATCCGCGAGCGTGGACACCTCCACCGTCGTGTGCGTGTGCGGGTCTTCCAGCATCATGTGTACCGCTGCTGCGAGAGCGTCCACGTCCGAATTCCTCCCCTGGCTGTCCTGTGGTGCTGACAAGCCTGCGGCCCGGGACGGATACCGATCACCGGGCGAGCGTCATCCGGCCATGTTGCTGCGGTTCCGCAGGGGCTCGCCCCGGTCGGCGGGATCCTGTAGTGCCGGTGACATGAGTGGGGGAGGGGTGAAACAACGTGCGGGCGGTATGTCGAAGGCGGCGCAAACTCGTCCCCGTCGCCCCGCCGTTGTCAGACCGGCCTGGTATCCAGCCCGGTCCTTCGCCCGGCTTTTGTCCGCGGACAAA
>NZ_JZWV01001003.1 GCF_000966975.1 Streptomyces katrae
CGCAGCCTTGCGGGGGTGCGACGATCCAGGTCCTCCCAGGGCGGATCCTGGATGGGGGAGTGGCCGGCAGCTGGGATGTCAGGCGGTGAGCCGGTCCCGTGCGCCCGGCACCGGGCCGGGGGAGAGGCGGGTGAAGTGCTCGGTCCGGATGATCTGGTGGCGGTCGGCTTCGGGCAGGCGGGAGAGGATGCCCGGCAGGGCCCGTTCGCGCGCGACCTCACCACGGTGTGCAAGGATCGCCGCCCACTTCACCGGTGCCCACGGCGTGACATCGACGCTCGTGGTCACGTACGTGTCCGGCACGGCCAGGACGGCCTTTCCGACCCCCTCCAGCAACGGGCCGAGGAGGCCCACGCCGGACTCGGGATGCGTGAAGGCATACAGCGCGGACGGCTGCCACGGCGGGCCCGCATCGGGATAGAGATGCGCGAGACCGGCCGCTTCGACGGCGAGCAGGGTGATCTGATGCGTACGTACGTGGTCCGGGTGGCCCGTCAGCTGCCCGAGTGCGTCATGGCCGACGACCACGTCGGGCCTGAAGTCACGGATATGGGCGACCAGCCGCCCGACGGCCTCCTCCAGGGGCGCGTCGAGGAGCCGGGGCTGCGCGGGGGCCGCCTCAGGGTTGCGGGCGTCACCGTAGCCCAGCAGCCGCGGGGTGCCCGCGCCGAGTACGGAGAGCGCGTCTGCGAGCTCGGGAGCCCGGCGGCTGTCCGGAGCCCAGGTGGCGGTGACGACTGCGGTGCGGGCACCTGCGGCATGGTGCTGCGCAAGGACGCCGCCGGCGAGCAGAGACTCATCGTCCGGGTGTGCGAATACTCCGAGCAGGCTTGGTAAGGGCACGGGGGACTGTTCCTTCCTGTGGCGTTCGGGGGCTGGGCGGAGAGTCACCAGGGCAGCGGCTCCCCCTTGCGGAAGAAGCCCCCGGTGGGACCCGAGTCGGGCAGTGTCGCGGCCCAGACGACACCTGCGGCGCCTTGGTCGACCGGGTCGCCGCCCGGGCCGCCCATGTCGGTGGCGATCCATCCCGGACAGACAGCGTTCACCAGAATCCCCTCGGTGCGCAGTTCGTCGGCCAGCTTGCGGGTCAGGGCGTTGAGGGCTGCCTTCGAGATGCCGTAGGCGGGAGTGCCGCCGGACATCGATTCCAGGGACCCGGACTCGCTGGAGACGTTCACCACGCGAGGGTGGGGTGAGCGGCGCAGCAGCGGCAGGAACGCCTGGGTGGTCTGCCAGGCGCCGAAGAGGTTGGTCTCCAGGGTGTGGCGGACCTCGCCGAGGTCGACGGAGACGGCTCTGCGGGCGGTGTCGTAGTTGATGGCCGCGTTGTTGACGAGATGGCCGCGTTGTTGACGAGGACATCGAGGCGCCCGAACTCCCCCTCCACGCGGCGGGCGAGGGCACGGACGCTGTCGGCGTCGGTCACGTCCAGTCGGCAGGGCACCAGCGTCCCGGGCACTGCGGGGGCCATACCGGCAACGGCCCGCTCGGCGTCCTCCGGCCTGCGGGCGGACAGGAGGACCGTGTAGCCGAGCCCGGCGAGCTGACGCGCGGTCTCGTGGCCGATGCCCCTGTTGCCGCCCGTGACCAGCGCTACCGGTGCAGTGGTGCTCATGCTTTCTCCCCTTCAGCGGACGATCCCGAGTCGGAGAGCACGTTACGCAGGCGGCCTGTGGTGAGGGATCAGTCCACCGGCGCAGACGGGCTGCGGCTCTGGCCGTAGTCCTCAAGGACTTGTTGATAAGGGCGGCATAGGCAAGATCACGGCAGCCCAGGACATTGCCAGGTCATGCCGCTACGGAGAGTGACTATGTACGCCAGAGCGTTGCGTGAGGACGCCGCCGGTGAGCAGTGCCTCATCGTCCGGGTGCGCGAAGACTCCGAGCAGGCTCGGTAAAGGCACGGGGGGCCCGTTCCTTTCTGTGGGGTTCGGCGTTGAGGGCGGACGGTTTGATTGTGTGGGTGAGGGGGAGGAATGCGGGGCGTTACAGGAGTGGTGGGCGGCGGCCGGCGACGTCAGACGAAGGACGGTACGCCACTTAGGACCTGGCCGGCCGATCTTGAAACTCCAGAAGAGCCGACGCGGGCCCCGCCGCCACTGCAGTCCGGTAGCTCTCATCCACCAGGCGGACGAACACACGGTCACGTCGATCCCCAGCCTCCATGGTGCGGCGCCATCCCGACCCTTCGCGTTCCCACTGTTCCCGCGCGCTCTCCCCGCGAAAATGCCCGTCGAGCTTCACCGTGAGCTTCTCGATGGACAGATGGCCGATCCGGAAGCGCTGCAGCAGCTCTCCGAGAGCGAGAGACGTGATCAGATGCTGCTGATGCCGCTTGAAAGTCACCGGTGCAACGGGCGGTGACCATGCCAGGAGCAGATTCGGATCACTCAGGGCGAGTGTCGCGAGCTGGAGATGGCTGTCCCTGATGGCCTGCTCGTTGTTCGTCCGCGCCTGCCGGACCTGGTAGAGGAGCGAGAGGGCCACGCCCGCCAAGGCGAGGGCTGAGAGCACGACGGACACGGCACCGTACGTCTGGCTGATGTCACTGAGCCTTCCCCAGTCCGCGCTCGCCGGAGCCACAGCGGAAAGTAAGAAGGGTGTGGAGACGATCAGCCCCAGCAGTCCGAGCCCGAGCAGGCTGTACGCCACGGCCGTCAGTACCCGTGTCGTGCGCTGCGTCCTGCCGCTTCCAGTTGTCACATGTCCCCCAGACACTGACTGCCGGTTCGCTGACCAGCTTGAAGCCGGCGTCGACGCCGGGCAAGAGGCACTCAGGGCTTCCACTGATCGGCCGGACAGCTCCTGATCGGCCGACGCCCCCGACGACCTACGCTTCTTCGGCCTTCGTGCCTGTCCCCGAACTCGACCGCAAGCAACGGCACTTCTGATCCGGTGCCGAAGGGCCCTCGCGCAGGTCTGGCCGCTGCTGCCCCTGCGGGTCCGGTCGATCAGGCAGCCCAAGCT
>NZ_JZWV01001004.1 GCF_000966975.1 Streptomyces katrae
GCCCAAGCTCGACCGTATCGACGACCAGCATTGCCGGGGGTTCCCTGGCCTGGCGACGACCCGAGGAAGGAGCGGGCGGGGATCCCGTCGCCTGGCGGCTGAGGTTCCGGAGGGCGTTTTAGGGCGATTCCATCCATAAAGTTCTGACCGGCGACGGCAGGCCATACTAGTCCCCATGGAGTGGTTCGAGCGGGCCGAGGAAGCGGAACAGCGTCAGGACTGGGATACAGCGATCACGTTGGTGAGCTCACACGCCGAGTGCTACTCCGTCGACCACTACGCGCACAACAACCATCTCTGGCACATGAGCTTGCTCGCCCGCGCGGACCGGCTCGAAGAACTCGCAGAGCTCGCCCTCACCGATGTCCACGCACGACGGAGGCTCAACAGGTCGCTTCGGGATCAGGGGAAGGAAGCGGACCTGCGCACGCGAGCCGAAGACGGTGACCGCGACGCCCTGTACCTCCTTGTTCGACTGCTGTGTGAGACGAACCGGGCGGAAGAAGCCCGGACTCGTCGTCGACCTCGGCGGCACCGACGCGGTGTCCAAGCCGCTGGGCATCCCGCTGCGCGGCCTCCCGGCGCAGGCCGTGGCCCGCGGCTACCACTGGTCCGCACTGCGCACCAACGTCGCCAAGACCCGCGTCCTGACCAACTGGCTGCTCAACGCCGTGGCCGGGGACGACTTCGTCCGGATGGGCCTGCGGGAGGGCAGGCCGCCGACCCTGCGGGAGTTCGAGCACGGCGACGACTACCTGACCCCCGAGCAGGTACGCGCCCGCACGGCGGCGCCCCGCGCCGCCGACTGAGGGGGGGCACGGGGCACGGGGCGCGGGGCCCGGTGTCACGAGGCGTCGAGCNACCGACGCGGTGTCCAAGCCGCTCGGCATCCCGCTGCGCGGCCTCCTGGCCCGGGCCGTGGCCCGCGGCTACCACTGGTACGCGCTGCGCACCAACGTCGCCAAGACACGCGTGCTGACCAACTGGCTGCTCAACGCGGTGGCCGGGGACGACTTCGTCCGCATGGGCCTGCGCGCCTCCAAGCTGCCCACCCTGCGCGAGTTCGAACAGACCGACGCCTACCTGACGCCGGACCAGCTACGCGCCCGCACGGCATCCCGGCCGGCCACCGGCTGAGGCCGCCCGGGGGGCCGCTCACCGGTCCCCCGGCCGCACTCGGCTGCGCGCCCCCGGCGGGCTACTGCCCCTGTACGGCCCGCTCCTGAACGGCTTCCCGGGCTTCCGGCAGGCCCGGCTGGTCCGGCTCGTCGGCCGGCGCGGCGGCACGCAGCGCCGCCTCGACCCGGCGGTTGCCGGTCATGGTCGCCGTGACCGCCGTCATCGCCAGGAGGAGGCCGCCAGCGGCGTAGAGCGGGGTGCGGACGTCGTAGGCGGTGGCCAGCCAGCCGCCGAGGAAGG
>NZ_JZWV01001005.1 GCF_000966975.1 Streptomyces katrae
GGCGGTGGCCAGCCAGCCGCCGAGGAAGGCCCCGAACGGAGCGGCGCACATGGCCAGCATGCGGGAGGTGGAGGCGATCCGACCCACGAGCTGCGGCGGGACGATCGACTGCCGCAGGGAGGGCGCGAGCACCATCGTGGCGCCCATGCCCGCCCCGCAGACGGCGAGCGCGAGACCGGCGACGTACGGGTTCGGGGCGGCGGCGAGGCCCATGACGGCCAGGCCCTCGACCGCGGCCGTGCAGGTCAGGGCGGTGCCGGTGCCGAGCCGCCGGCCGAGGAAGGAGGCGAGGGCCGCGCCGAGTAGACCGCCGGTGGCCTCCGCCGTGAGGAGCAGGCCGAAGCCGAAGCTGCCGATGCCGAGCCGGTCGTACGCGAAGAGGGCCAGCACGATCTCCACCGCGAGGAAGGCGACGTTCCCGACCGCCGGACGCAGCGCGAGCCCGAGCAGCAACCGGTCGCGGAAGACGTACGAGGCCCCGGCCCGCGCCTGCCGCAGCAGCGACTCACGGGCCTGCGGCACCGGCCGGGGCACGGCGGGCAGCGATCGCACGAGCAGCGCGGAGAGGGCGAACGACACCGCGTCGGCGACCAGCGGAACCGCCCGCCCG
>NZ_JZWV01001006.1 GCF_000966975.1 Streptomyces katrae
TGGCCGCCGCCGCGGGTACCGCGGGCAGCACCGCACGGGCCGCGTCCACGACCCACATCGTGCGCCTGCGGTCCCAGCGGTCCACCAGCGCACGCCGAGCACCCCGAAGAGCAGCCACGGCAGGGTTCCGGCGGCCGTGACCACGGCGAGCGCCAGCGGATCCCGCGTCAACGTCAGCGCGAGCAGCGGCAGCGCGGCGTGCGTCACGCCGTCGTCGAGCGAGGACACCGTCTGCGCGGTCCACAGCCGTCCGAACCCGGCCGGCAGTCTCCGTACCCCTGTGGTCACTTGACGTCCCCTTCGGCCTGCGCGTGCGATCCCGGGTGGAACAGTGCGAAGACGAGCGACGCGTCCGGCAGCGACGGGTCGGACAGCGCCCGGTACTCGTCCGCCAGCGCTTTCAGCCGCGCCCCGAGCTCTGCGAACTGCTCGTCGGTGAGCCGCAGGTGCGCC
>NZ_JZWV01001007.1 GCF_000966975.1 Streptomyces katrae
GCCCGGCCCCCACCCCTCGAGGGGGCGATGGCGGGCCCGAACCCGGCATATGCGGCGCGCAAGATACCGGACCCGACCCTCTCCCGTCCCGATTTTCGGTAACTCGTGGGAACCGACACACTACGCGCGGTAGACATTGGCATATGACGATCCTGACGACGGCCGCCAGCACCCCCGCCCTCGACGGCATCGACGCGCGTACCGCGCCCGCCACCCAGGTCACCCCGCAGGGCGCCGCCTGGCTGGCCTCCGCTTCCGCGCATCCGGGGAGCACCCTGGCCGCGTGGGAGGGGCGGCCCGACGCGCAGGCCGTGCTGCCCTGCGGGACCGCCTTCGACGTCGTCAACGTTCCGCTCGTCCTCGGCCGGCGCATGCTCGACCTGCTCTGGGAGCGCGGCCCCGGGTCCGGGCCCGCCGCCGTGCACCGGGGGCGGATGCTGCTCTTCGCCTCGCCCGGTACCGCCCAGCGGCTGCCCGCGCTGCTCGCCTGGGAGGAGTGGGGGCCCACCGCCCCGGCGCCGGCGCCCCTCTGTCACGGGCACGGCGACGCCGTGACCGTGCCCCCGCTGCGGCCCGGCCCCGGGCCCTCGCGGTGGCTGGTGGCGCCGGACACCCGGATCCCCTGGCTGCCCGGCCCGGACTGCCTGCTGTGGGCGTTCCTGCACGCCGCGCGGGGTCCGGCCCAGGTATCGATTTTTGGTTCGGCGGATTCGGGTGCTAGTGTCTACGACGTCAGCAAGCGCCGCTAGCTCAGTTGGTTAGAGCAGCTGACTCTTAATCAGCGGGTCCGGGGTTCGAGTCCCTGGCGGCGCACAGACGGGAGAAGGCCCCCACTCATCGAGTGGGGGCCTTCTTCGTGCCCGGCGTCAGGTCGTGATCTTCACCGTGTACGCCCCCGACAGCGTCCGGTCCGCCACCTCGATGGTGATCCGCTCCCCCGGGACGGTGAAGGTCTCCCCGACCTCCAGCGGGGCGTCGGCCAGTGGCGGGTACACCGAGCGGTCCCAGCAGGCCTCGGTGCGCGGGTGGCCGTCCAGGACCTCGATCGGGCCGCCGCCCGAAGCCGCCTCGTTGCGGACCCGGTAGACCAGGACCCCCTCCGTGCAGGTGTCCCCGTCGTTGCCGGCGGAGCCGCGCGCCTCGACCGCGATCGCACTGCCTGGGCCCGTACGGATCACCGCGAGCCGGGTGCCGCCCGTGGCGCCGGGCTGCAGGGGCTGTGAGAGCGGCTGGAGGGTGTGCAGGGAGGTCCCGGAGCGCACGCAGTCGACCTGGGAGGCGTCCAGCCAGCCCAGCTTCCACTTCTGCCAGCCGAAGAGGTCCGGGGCCATCCCGAACTGGCTGCCCATGACGTCCCAGTCGCCGACGTACGTGTCCCAGTCGCCCTTGCCGTCGGCCGGACGGTGGTAGAGGTCGGGCAGGTCGAAGACGTGCCCGGTCTCGTGCGCCAGCACGTTGCGGTCCGGCGGGTGCCGCTCGAAGACGGTGACGATCCGGCGCAGGTCGGTCCCGTCGGCGCGCAGCGGGCGGTCGAAGTTGACGACCTTGGTGGCGTCGGAGTCCACGCCGGGGGCGTTCGGGTCGGCGACGAAGTACACGATGTCGTAGCGGCTGAAGTCCACCGACGGATCGGCGGCGGCGACCGCGTCCCGCAGGTAGGCGGCCCGGGCGTCCGGGGCCCAGTCGCGCTGTATCCCGTACGCGGTCGACGGCCGGGGCATCCGGATCCACTGCTGCTGGGGGTGCGGCACCAGCCGGAAGCGGCCGTAGGAGGCCCGCTCGAAGAAGTCGCTGGTCGCCGGGAAGTAGTCGGCGGCCAGCTCCCGGGGGGTGACGGCGGTCTGGTGGTCGGGGAAGGAGAGGAAGACCATCACCGCGTTGAGCGTGCGCACCGGCTTGGGATAGGCCCGGTTCCAGGTGTCCAGGCCCAGGGAGTGGTGCGCGGCCGTGCGGGTCAGCGCGCAGGGCCCGCCGGTGGCGGGTCCGGCGGCGACGGCGGGTCCCGCGACGAGTGACGTGGCGGCGAGCGCCGTCATCGAGGTGAGGATGGCCGCCGTACTTCGCATGCGGGAGCGGTCCACTCCCCCGGGTGTCAGCTGTCGCGGCACATCGACCTCCGGTAGTGGATTCGTCCTGTTCCATCCACCTTGAGGTGATTGGCTTATTTATGCATGGTTCCTCTGCCCCACACGAGTGAGCACTACGGCAAGCCGGTGACGCCGGGAGTTGACGTACATATCTACGGAACGTCACGACCGATCACCCGAGAACAGAGTGGGTCCGGTGTGCTCACGGGTGCGCGGAATCGGTCATCCGGTGGCGGCCGACGGGGTGTCAGCCGCGCTCCGACGGAACGTCAGCACGGCGACGGGCCGTGCCCCACACGGCGACGCCGCTGGATAGGGCCTCCGGCAGCCTCTATGATCGGCACACTTTCCTGCACCGACACTCACGAACACTGCGGGAGCCAAGGGTGAACGGAAGCTCAGAGGGAACCGGTTCGGCGGCCGACAGCATCCGATCGGCCCTTACGGAGCGTCACCCCGCAGTGCCGGCCGTGCCGGGCATGTCGGCGCCGCCGGCCGGTGCCGACGTCAGGGCGGCCGGGGTGATCGGCGCTGCGGCGGCGGGCGGGGCGCGCGACTACCGCGCGGCCTTCGACGCGGCGCACCTCGCCATGGCCGTCGTCGGCCGCGACGGCGACGTCATCGCCGCCAACCGGGCGCTGGCCGCCCTGCTGGGCAGCGAGCCGCACGAACTCACCGGGCAGTGCGCCGCCGACCTGGTGGACCTGGCCGCGGAGGCCCGCACCTGGCAGGCCTACCAGGAGGTGCTGCGCGGACGTCAGGCCCGGCTGCGCTGCACGCGCCGCCTCAAGCACCCCGACGGGCACTCGCTGTGGACCGAGGTCACCCTGGGCCCGGTGCCCGGGACCCCGGACGTCCTGCTGTCCGTGGCCGACATCAGCGACCGGCGCGACCTCCAGGCCCGGCTGCGCCACCTCCAGATGCACGACCCGGTGACCCGGCTGCCCAACCGGGCCCTGTTCTTCGAGCGGCTCTCGGCGGCCCTGGAGTCCTCCGCGTACGGCAGCGGCGGGACCGGCCGGATCGGCCTGTGCTACCTGGACCTCGACGGGTTCAAGGCCGTCAACGACACCCTGGGGCACCGGGTCGGCGACCGGCTGCTGACCGCCGTCGCGGCCCGGCTGACCCACTGCGCCGACCAGTCCGGGTACGGGCGTTCGGGCGGGCACCTCGTCGCCCGGCTCGGCGGCGACGAGTTCGCGCTGCTGGTGGAGGACTCGACCGGCACCGAGCAGCTCGCGGACCTGGCGCGCAGCGTGCTGGCCGCCGTGCAGGAGCCCTTCGACCTGGCCGGGCAGCGGCTTTCGGTGTCCGCGTCGATCGGGGTGGTCGAGCGGGACGCGGCCGGGACCTCGGCGACGGGCCTGATGCAGGCGGCGGACACGACCCTGTACTGGGCGAAGGCGGACGGCAAGGCCCGCTGGACCCTGTTCGACCCCGAGCGCAACGCGCACCGGATGACCCGTCAGGCCCTGTCGAGCTCGCTGCGTCCGGCGGTGGAGCGTGGCGAGTTCGAGCTGGAGTACCAGCCGCTGGTGGACCTGGAGAGCGGGGTGGTGCGCGGGGTCGAGGCCCTGGTGCGCTGGAACCACCCGCAGTTCGGCACGTTGACGCCGAATCGGTTCATCGGGATCGCCGAGGAGGACGGATCGATCGTCCAGCTGGGCCAGTGGGTGCTGCGTACGGCGTGCCGGCAGGCGCGGCGCTGGCAGATCGAGCAGCCCAGCGACTCGCCGGTGTTCGTGTCGGTGAACGTGGCCGTGCGCCAGGTGTGGGACTCGGACCTGGTGGGCGACGTCGCGGAGATCCTGGCCGAGACCGGGCTGGCCCCTCAGCTGCTCCAGCTGGAGCTGACGGAGTCCGCGGTGATGGGTTCGGCTGGGCGGCCCCTGCAGGCCCTCCAGGCGCTCAGCGACATGGGCGTGCGGATCGCCATCGACGACTTCGGGACCGGGTACTCGAACCTGGCCTACCTGTCGCGGCTGCCGGTGTCGGTGCTGAAGCTGGACGGGTCCTTCGTGCGCGGCTTCCGCTACGACGAGGGCGCCCACCCGAACCCGGCCGACGAGACCATCGTGGAGGCCCTGGTGCAGCTCGCGCACCGGCTGGGGCTGACGGTGACGGCCGAGTGCGTGGAGACCGCCGGGCAGGCGGCCCGGCTGCGGCGGGTGGGGTGCGACACCGGTCAGGGCTGGCTGTACTCGCGTGCGGTGGCCCCGGAGCGGATCGCCGAGATGATCAGCGCCCGCCCGGACGTCTCCGGGCGCTGAGGTCCGGACGCCCGCGGGCGCACGGCCGCCCCCGGCCTGCGGTCAGGCGCGGGGGCGGCCGGCGCTCGGCGCCGGGTGGGGGGATCAGCAGGCGCCGAGGTCCTTCCAGACGCCCCATTCACCGGTGGTGCCGGGCACCTCGTTCTGGGTCCACCACTGGGCCTTCCACTTCCGGCCGTTGTACGAGACCTCGTTGCCGGCCGTGTAGACCTGGCCCGCCGGGGTGCTGCCGCAGCCGGTGCTCGGGGGCGTGGTCGGCGGGGTGGTCGGGGGCGTCGTGGGCGGGGTGGTGGGCGGCGTCGTCGGCGGGGTGGTGGGGGGCGTGGTGGTGCCGCCGAGGGCGTCGTTGATCTGGTTCAGCAGGGTGGTCTTGTCGTCCAGGCCGAGCAGGGAGTACATCATCGCGCCGGCCAGGCCGCGGCTCTTGCCGTAGTCGACGCGGGCCTGGATGGACTTCTGGTTCAGGCCGGTGAAGAACTCGCCGTCCTTGTAGAAGTACGAGGCCTTGGCCTGGTCGTCCCAGAAGGTGGTGGCCGGGTTGTCGACGATGCCGCCGAGCTCCTTGTAGTTGGCGATGCCGGCCTGCTGGGAGGTCGGACGGGCGCCGGAGGGGCCGGTGGCGGGCTGGGCGAGGCCGTTGGTGGTGCCGGCGGGGACGCCCTTCCAGCCGCGGTAGTAGAACTCGTAGCCCAGGGTCAGCTTGCCCGCGGGGAAGCCGCCCGCGATGCCGTAGGCCGGGTTGCCGTCGAGCCAGGAGTCGATGGCGTTCTTGATGCCGTACTTCTGGGTGCCCGGGGCGATCGGGTCGGTCGGGTCGGCGGCCGAGTCCAGCAGCGGGGACTGGTGGTACGTGGGCCCGTCGCCGTCCCAGGCGCCGTGCATGTCGTACGTCATGATGTTGGCGTAGTCGAGGTACGAGCCGATCTTGTCGGTCTCGATGTACTTGATCTTGTCCTGGCCGGCCGGGAGGGCCGCGGTCAGCAGGTACTTCTTGCCGCCGTTGGCCTGGCCGTAGGCGTCGAGCTGGTCGCGGAACTCCTTGAGCAGCAGGGTGAAGTTCTGCTTGTCCTCGGGGGCGTAGTGGTTGCCGAGGTGGCCGCCGGAGGAGCCCGGGTACTCCCAGTCGATGTCGATGCCGTCGAAGATCCCGGCGGCCGTGCCCGGACCGCCGTAGCCGTCGGCCTTGGGCAGGTTGCCCTTGATGTACTGGTCGATGCAGGAGGACACGAACTTCTTGCGGGAGGCGTCGGTCTTCGCCGCGTCGCTGAAGTACTTGGAGTAGGTCCAGCCGCCGATCGATATGTTGATCTTCAGGTTGGGGTACTTCGCCTTCAGCTGCTTGAACTGGTTGAAGACGCCCACGATCGGCTGGTCCCACTTGTCGGCGACCCCGCTGACGCTGTCGGCGGCGCCGAAGGACTTGCTGTAGTCCGCGTACGAGTCGCCCGCCCCGTCACCGGCGTTGGGGTTGTTGTCGTCGCCCGCCGCCTTGTTCGCCTCGAAGCAGGTGAGGTCGGTGGGGTGGATGTTGCCGAAGGAGTAATTGATGACGTCGAGCTTGCCCGCGATGCCCCGGGTGTCCAGGTGCTTGGGGTAGAACGCGTTGCCGTACACGCTCCACTGGTCGTAGTAGGCGATCCGCACGCCGCCGGCGGCGGTTCCGGAGGCGGCGGCGGTGGCGGCCCCGGCCGCCTGGGCGGTGCCGATTCCCGCGAAGGCGGCCAGTGCCCCGGCTGCCAGCGCGGCCGTGGCGGCGGCCGCGACGAGGGGTTTACGGATGTGCATGAACTGCCTCCGGGGGGTGGGAGGGGAGGGCATCAGCTTCGGGTGAGAGAAGTGATAGCGATCACGGCACACCCGAGTCAATGGTTTGGACCAAATAAGGACTAGACCACTGAGCCGGTATATCCCCTCGTCAGAGGCTTGGGCGCACAGCAGAAACCGCCCGCCACCCCGGGTGACGAGCGGTTTAAGGATGTCTTGGGTCATGCTCCGGCAAGGTTTCGGCAACAAACCAGCCAAACCACGTTCTCCTGCGTCCGGTTGGAGTCGAGTCCGGAACTAGGCGGCCGTGGGCATGCTGTACGCATCTGCGACGAGCTCGTACGAGCGCAGCCGGGCGGCCCCGCTGTGCGCGTTGGTGGTCAGCATCAGCTCGTCCGCGCCCGTCCGCGCGGCCAGCGCGTCGAGCCCGGAGCGGACCTCGTCGGGCGTGCCGTGGACGATGTTCGCGAGCCAGCCGTCCACGAACTCCCGCTCCAGCGGCGAGAAGGGGTACGCGGCCGCCTCCTCAGGGGTCGGGACGAGCCCCGGCCGGCCGCTGCGCAGCCGGAGCATCGACAGCGCGCCCGTGAGCACCTGCGCCCGCGCCTGCTCCTCGGTGTCGGCGGCGAGCGCCGCGACCCCGATGAGGGCGTACGGGGCGTCCAGCACGGCCGAGGGGCGGAAGCTCTGCCGGTAGAGGTCCAGGGCGGGCAGGGTGCCGGCGGCGGAGAAGTGGTGGGCGTACGCGAACGGCAGCCCGTGCTCCCCCGCGAGGCGGGCGCTGAAGCCGGAGGAGCCCAGCAGCCAGACCGGGGGCCGGGCGGCGGGCCCCTGCACCGGGCCGGGGACGGCGTGCACGCGGGAGTACGGGTGCCCGTCGGGGAAGTCGTCGTCGAGGAAGCGGGTCAGCTCCGCGAGCCGGCGGGGGAACTCGTCCGCCGCCTCGTCCAGCCGTCCGGGCCCGCGCAGGGCGGCGGCCGTGCGGGGGTCGGTGCCGGGCGCCCGGCCGAGCCCGAGGTCGACCCGTCCGGGGGCGAGGGCCTCCAGGGTGCCGAACTGCTCGGCGACGGCCAGCGGGGCGTGGTTGGGCAGCATGACCCCGCCCGAGCCGAGGCGGATGCGGGAGGTGTGCGCGGCGAGGTGGGCCAGGATCACCGCCGGGGAGGAGCTGGCGACCCCGGGCATGGAGTGGTGCTCGGCCACCCAGTGGCGGTGGTAGCCGCGGGATTCGGCGAGCCGGGACAACTCCACGCTGGTGCGCAGGGACGCGTGGGCGGTGCTGCCCGCACCGACGGTGACCAGGTCGAGGACCGACAGCGGCACCGGCGCCGTCCCCCGGACGGTCCCGCGGACGGGATCGCCCGCGGCGGCCTCCGGAGCGCCGGCCCCTGCGGCGGCGTGCCGTGC
>NZ_JZWV01001008.1 GCF_000966975.1 Streptomyces katrae
CTGCGGCGGCGTGCCGTGCCGGGGCGGGTCCCGTCGCGCCGGGTTCCGCAACCTCCGGTCGCGTCGCGCCGCGTCCCGTACCCTCGGGACCCGTGGCCCCGTGGCCCGTGCCCTCGGTGTCGCTCATCCTCGTCGCTCCCGTTCCGTCCGGCTCGTACGCCCCACACGGCGCCCGTACGGAGAAGGGGAACGGAGACCACCCGCCGGGCATTCCCGGCAGACCGGGCCAGGTCCATGACGGCGGCATATGCCAGGCGAATAGACCAGGTCAGACGGACTTGATTAAGCCATCAATCTCCTCAACAGACGCTCCACGTGGGCCTCTTGATGGCTATCGTGGTAGAGCAAGCGGTAACAACCTGGTAGGGGGAAACCGTGGCGCTGAAGCCCGAGCCGACCGCGCCGTTCCACTCGGTGCAGTACGCACTGCGCGTACTCGAAACGATCTCGCGGCACACCGGTGGTGTGACCGACGTGCAGATCGCACGTGAGACCGGCCTGCCCGCGGTCCATCTCACCCCGATGCTGCTCATGCTGCGCCGGGAAGGGTACGTTCTCCAGGTCTCCGACGGCGCCTACGCCATAGGGGACTCCCTCGTCCTGCTCGGATCCGGCTCCGACCGGCAGCAGGCCCTCCAGGAGAAGCTCCAGGACACCCTCGACCGGCTGCGCGACTCGGTCGGCGCGGCCGTCTACATCAGCCGCTACGTGGACGGCGAGGTCCGGATCACCCAGTTCGCGGACAGTCCGCGCACGCCCAAGGTCCACGAGTGGGTCGACTTCCGCTCGGCGGCGCACGCCAGCGCGGTGGGCAAGTGCCTGCTGACGCAGCTCGACCAGAACGGACGGCGCGACCACCTGTCCCGGCACAAGATCGCCCGGCTGACGTCGAAGACGATCGTGAACGAGCGGGTCCTGTTCTCGAAGCTGGACAGCCAGCCGGCCACCGTGCCCGTGCTGGACCTCCAGGAGTACGCCGTGGGCACGGTCTGCGCGGCGGTGCCGATCACGGCCGGGGCGGCCGTGGGCTGCCTGGCGCTGTCTATGCCGGTCGAGCACGCGCACCGGCTGCGCGCGGCCGCCGACGCGCTGAACCGGAAAGGCCGCGCCGCTGCTGCTGTCGCTCACGCTCTGAGCGACGGGCCGGGGGGGTGGGTGCTGGGGGCCGGCAGCCGGGGGCTGCCGCCCCGGAGCGGCCCGGAAAGCACTTCGGGCGGTTCCCGGTGAACCGGAAACCGCCCGAAGATCAGGTGCGCCGCCAGGGACTCGAACCCCGGACCCGCTGATTAAGAGTCAGCTGCTCTAACCAACTGAGCTAGCGGCGCTTGCTGACAGAGAAAATACTACCTGGTCCCGAGGGGTGCTCCAAACCAGATGTCCGGGGTCACCAGGAAAGGGCCGCGAGCTCGGTCCCGTCGGGGGTCCCGTCGGCGGTCCTGACCCGGACCGTGCCGGTGTCCCCGTAGACCTCGTGGCGCCAGTCCGCGAAGAGGTGCGCGAGCCGACGGGCGTCCTCGCCGAGGCCCTTGCCGACGGAGCCGGTGGTGAAGACGACCCGGGCCTGCCCGGTCCCGCCGTCCTTGCGGACCCGGACCTCCTGCGCGCCGCCCGACGGCACGAGCCGGTCCGCGT
>NZ_JZWV01001009.1 GCF_000966975.1 Streptomyces katrae
CAGCCCGCTCAGAGATGTGTATAAGAGACAGGTGCGGTGGCGGGCGTAGTAGGCGTTGAACTCGCGGGTCATGTCGTACCAGCCGTCCACGACCGGGCAGGGGCGCGCGGAGCCGGCGGTGTCCCCGCCGTCGGTGGGCGGGCCGGGAGTTCCGGTGTCCTGGTCGGTCGGGGGCTGGGAGGTGCCGGGATCCTCGTCCGTCGGGGGCTGGGAGGTGCCGGGATCCTCGTCCGTCGGGGGCTGAGG
>NZ_JZWV01001010.1 GCF_000966975.1 Streptomyces katrae
GCCGGGGCCTTCTGCGTTCTCAGATGGCGGTCGAGAGCGCCGTGTGGCGCCATTGGTCGAGTTCGCGTCGCACGAGTGCCAGCTTCGCCTCGACCCGTTCGACCGCGTCCGCACCCAATTGCAGGCGCAGCGGCGGCTCGTCCGTTTCGGTGACGTCGACGACGGCCTTGGCGGCCTTTGCCGGGTCGCCCGGCTGGAGGCCGTCGTTCGCGGCCAGTGCCTCGCGCACCGGCCCCGCGCCGGCGACGTAGTCGGCGATGGCCGCCGGTTCGACCCGGATGCTGGAGCTGTTGAGGAAGTCGGTGCGGAAGCCGCCCGGCTCGATGATCGTGACGCGGATGCCGAGCGGGGCGAGCTCGCCGTGCAGGGCCTCCGAGATGCCCTCCAGGGCGAACTTCGACGCGCCGTACAGGCCCACCGCGGGGGCGGTGGCGAAGCCGCCCACGGACCCGATGTTCAGGACGTGTCCCGACCGCTGGGAACGCAGTGTCGGCAGGGTCGCCCGCAAGGTGTTGAGCACGCCGAACACGTTGACGTCGAACAGCTCCCGCGCAGCGCCGTCGGAGATCTCCTCGATCGCACCCACGAGGCCGTAACCGGCGTTGTTGACCACGACGTCGATCCGTCCGAACGCCGCCAGCCCCGCCTCCACCGCGAGCGCCAGCTGCTCCGGCCGGGTCACGTCCGCGTTCACCGCCAGCAGCCCGTCCGGCTTCTCCGGGTACGCGTCGAGCACCGCAGACACGTCCCTCGCCGTCGCGATCACGCTGTGCCCGCGGTCCAGCGCCTCACGGGTGATCTCCGCGCCGAGCCCACGCGATGCACCGGTGACGAACCAAACGCCCATGTTCTCCCCCAATTCCGTTCGTCCGACTGGCCGACGAGACGACGTTAGAAGCTAGAGTCCGGTCTAGATCAACACGTACGCGGCCGGAGTCGTCCATGGATCTGAGCATCGGCGAGGTGGCGCGGCGCAGTGGGCTGAGCGTCCACGCGCTGCGGTTCTACGAGCGGGAAGGCCTGTTCGCCAACCCGGTGCGCCGTCTGTCCAACGGCCGTCGGGTCTATTACGAGGAAGACGTGGAGTGGCTGGAGATCTGCACCAAGCTGCGGTCTTCCGGTATGTCACTGGCGATGATCCGGCAGTACATCGAGCTCGTCCGTCAGGGCCCGGGCAACGAACCTGACCGGCTGGAGCTGCTGCGCCGGCACGAAACCGACGTGGAAGCGCGGATCCGGGAGCTGCAAGGGGCGCTGAGCGTGATCCGGTACAAGGTGGGGATCTACGAGGACCACGTCGCCCGTGGCGAGGCCGACACCCTCTGGAACCCGAGCCGCCCGCCGACCCCCGAAACGGAACCGGAACCTGGGTCGCCGGTAAATCTGATCAGCTGATGTACCGTCGGGTAGATGAGCAAGCACCGCCGCGCCGGATCCGGGTCCGGTCCCGCTTCCAGCCCCCGTGCCACCCGTACGCCGGAACGCGGTGGGCGGAGGGCTGCCCGGCGGCGGAGCGCTCCGGCCGGGCGGCCGTCGCGGGCGCTTGTGCTGGTCGCCACCGCCGGGCTGCTGCTCTTCGGGGCCGGATGGGTGCACGCCCTCTACGAGCAGCCCGGCGCTCCCGTGCCGCCGGCCCGCTCCGACTCCCGCCCCAAGGCCCACGCCGGGTCCCCCGAGCACGCCGCGCGCGGGGGACGGCGTCCCGACGCCCTCCAGGGGCTCCCGGCGGCAGCCCTCAGCGAGGACACCCGGGCCCGTATCCCGGCCGAGGCCCGCCAGCTGGTCCTCGTCACCGGCAAGGCCAAGGACTCCTCGGAGTCCACCGCCGCCCTGTACACCCGCCCCGCGCCCGGCGCGGACTGGGTGCGGGCCGCGCAGTGGCCGGCCCGCAACGGGGCCAAGGGCTGGTCCACCGGGCGCGAGTACGGGGACCTGACCTCCCCGCAGGGCGTGTTCTCCCTCAGCGACGCGGGCGGTCTGCTGTCCGCCCCGCCCGGCACGAAGCTCCCGTACGACCGGGACTCCGCCTTCGTCGCCACGGGCCGGGGGGTGAACGGTGAGTCGCTGGAGGGCTCCTTCGACTACGTGGTGGCGATCGACTACAACCGCCGCCAGGGCGTCTCCCCGCTCGACCCGGTCATGCCGGACGGCGAGCGCCGGGGCGGCAACATCTGGCTGCACGTGGACCACGACGGCCCCTCCCAGGGCTGCGTCGGCCTGCCGAAGGCGGCGATGCGGCAACTGCTGCAGACCCTGGACCCGGCCGCCCACCCGGTCATCGCGATGGGCCCGGCCGGCTTCTGAAGGGTCCCCCCGGTACGTCCGTCGGCAACACCCTCAGCCGGATCCTCCGGCGTGGCTGCTCGCCCCGACGCGGATGCCGGGCGTGTGATGGGTACGGGCCAGTGGGCACCCGTACGCGTCGGAAAGAGCGCCCGGGACCGGCCGGGAACACCGCTGCCCGCACGGCCGTGACGACCATCCGGTGCCGACGCTGAGGAAGCCATGATGAAACGTCCCGCGCGCCGTTCCCTGCTCACGGCCGGGGCCGGCGGATCGGTCGCGGCCGTCCTCTCGGCGGCCTTCCTGCTGCGGAACGGCGCCGGGGCGCCGGCACCGGCAGCGGCACCGGCGGCCTCCCCCACGCCGCCGGGTCCGTCCCCCTCCGGGGCCGGCTCGCTCCGCACGGACCTGACCGTACGCAGCAGGCTGCTCGGGCGGGACGTCCCGTACAGCCTCTACCTGCCCGCCCGGGCGGGCACCGCACCCGCGGAGGGCGGGCGGCCGGACGCCGGGATCCCCGTCCTCTTCCTCCTGCACGGCACGAGCGGCAGCCACACCGACTGGGCCGTCAAGGGCGGCATCGTGCCGACGGTGGAACGGGCCGTCGCGGCGGGCCGGATCCCGGCCTGCGCCCTCGTCATGCCCGACGCCCGGCGCGACCCCACGCGGCCGGGCGGCGGCCAGGACGAGACGTTCTACATCAACGACCTCGCCGCCGCCGGATCCGGCGGCGGCGACACCCTGCGCTACGAGGACATGTTCGTCCAGGAGTTCGTCCCCGCCGTCGAACGGGCCCATGGACTGGGCGGCCGGCCGGAGAGGAGGGCCGTCGCCGGGCTCTCCATGGGCGGCTACGGCGCACTGATGTACGCCCTGCGGTACCCGGGCCTGTTCGGCGCCGCCGCCGGACTGAGCACGGCGCACTTCACCGACGAGGGCTACCAGGCGATCCCGATGAAGGAGTGGAACCGCTTCTTCGGCCACGCCTTCGGCCGTGACCTGGAGGGCCGGGCCCGTCTGACGGACCGCTTCCGGGAGTACGACCTGGCCGACATCATCCGCCGCACCGCCCCCGGCCGGCTCCGCCGCGGCCGCTACCACCTCGGCTGCGGGACCGAGGACGCCAACCACCTGCCGGGAACCGAGGACCTGAAGTCCGCCTTGGCGGCCCGCGGGGTGGACGCCGAGACGGTCCTGCGGCCGGGCGGCCACAACTGGCCGTACTGGAGCGCCGCGGCGGAACGCATGCTGGACTTCTTCGGCCGTCAGCTCGCCTGACCCACCGCGCCCGGCCTCCGGACCAGCAGCCCGATGTACGCGAGGTCGAAGACGGAGCACAGGACACCCAGGCCGAGGACGAACCCGGACCCCTCCAGCACCCCGAACAGCACCGTCGGCGCGAGGGTGCCCAGCCACTTGGCGACGGCGATCAGCAGTGACTGCCCGCGAGGACCGCGCCGGGCGGCGTAGAGGCCCAGGAACAGCCCGGACATCAGCAGGTTCTGCAGGAACGCGGCGTAGCGCGAGGCGTCGTGCGCGCCGAAGTGCGCCAGGAACAGCAGCTGCACGGCGAAGCCGGTCGCGAAGAGGAGCGCGCTCCACACCGCGAACACCGGCCGGGACACGAACGCCGGCAGCTCGGCGCGCCCGAAGCGCAGGTAGGTGTAGACGATCACCAGGTCGGCCGCGCCCCACACCAGGTCGACCACCCCCTGCGGGGACACTCCGGAGCGCAGGTCGCCGACGGCGTACGTGGCCTCCCAGGCGAGGTTCAGGGCGAGGGCGGCGACGGGCATGGCGTACGTCCGGTCCCGGAACCCCACCCGGACCGCCTCGACGTACACGAGGGTCCAGGCCAGTCCGCTGACGAGCGTCAGTATCAGTTCCACGGGCGCACCCTAGGCGCCGCACCGCCCGGAGCCAACGATCCGGACCACCCCGCCGTTCCCACCGGTCCTGCCCTTCCCCTTGCCTGACGGGTCGTCAGCTACGACGATGGCCCGGCGCGCAGCCGTGCCGATCCGGCAGACGGCCGCCGCGCACCCGCCCCCACCCCACCGACCCCACCCCACCCACGACGCGGACGGACGGACGGTCATGGCACGCGTGTTTCCGGAAGGACGGCTGGCGTACGGGATGCAGCTCCCGGTCCAGTCGCAGAGCACCATCTACGCCGAACCCTGGGAGGCCTCGGCCGGCGCGGCCGACCTCGCCGAGGTGGCGCGGGCCGCCGACCGGGCCGGCTTCGGGTACCTGGCCACGTGCGACCACGTGGCCATCCCGCGCCGGCTCGCCGGGCCCATGGGCACCGTCTGGTACGACCCGGTGGCCACCCTGGCCTTCCTGGCCGGCATCACCGAGCGCGTGCGGCTGCTGAGCCACGTCGCGATCGTCGGCCTGCGCCACCCGCTGGCCACCGCCAAGCAGTACGCGACGCTCGACCACCTCTCCGGGGGCCGCCTGGTCCTCGGGGTCGGGGCCGGGCACGTGCGGGAGGAGTTCGAGGCGCTCGGGGCGGACTTCGAGCGCCGGGGGCCGGTCCTCGACGAGACCCTGGACGCGCTGCGGGCCGCCCTCGGCCCGGAGGAGTTCCCCGAGTTCGAGGGGGAACGGTTCTCCTTCCGCGACCTCGGCCAGCTGCCCCGCCCCGCCCAGCAGCGGATCCCCGTCTGGGTCGGCGGGTCCTCGCCGGCCGCCGTCCGGCGGGCCGCCGTGCGCGGTGACGGCTGGCTCCCGCAGGGTGACCCGCGCGACCGGATCCCGGCGCAGGTCGCCCGGATCCGCGAGCTGAGGGAGGCGGCCGGGGTGGAGGGGCCCTTCGAGGTGGGGGCGATCACGGAGCCCCTCTACGTCGGCGAGCCCGGCTGGGACACCGGCCGGCGCACCCTCACCGGCAAGGCGGAGGTGCTCGCGGAGTCCCTGCGGGAGTACCGGGCGCTGGGCGTGGACCAGATCCAGGTCCGCTTCCGCAATCGCGACCGCGCCGAGCTCGTCGACCAGATCACCGCCTTCGGCTCCGAAGTGGCCCCGCTGCTCGACGACTGACCCGCGTCAACCGCGTCAACCGCGTCAACCGCGTCAAACACATCGACCACATCGACCAGGGAGTACCCGTGGGCAAGCTGGACGGGCGTGTCGTCATCGTCACCGGTGCGGCGCGCGGACAGGGCGAGCAGGAGGCGCGGCTCTTCGCCGCCGAGGGGGCGAGGGTGGTGCTCGGTGACGTGCTCGACGAGCAGGGTGCCGCCGTGGCCGAGGAGATCGCCGAGGAGCACGGCGAGGATCGGGCGCGGTACGTCCGGCTGGACGTGAGCCGTGAGGAGGACTGGGCGGCCGCCGTGGCCGTGGCCAAGGAGCGCTTCGGGCATGTCGACGGGCTGGTCAACAACGCGGGCATCCTGCGTTTCAACGAGCTGACCGCGACGCCGCTGGAGGAGTTCCAGCAGGTGGTGCAGGTCAACCAGGTCGGCACCTTCCTCGGGATCAAGGCGGTGGCCCCCGAGATCGGTGCGGCGGGCGGCGGGACGATCGTCAACACCTCCTCCTACACGGGCCTGACGGGCATGGCGTACGTGGGCGCGTACGCCGCGACGAAGGCGGCGATCCTCGGGCTGACGCGGGTGGCGGCGCTGGAGCTGGCCGCGCAGAACATCCGGGTCAACGCGATGTGCCCGGGGGCGGTGGACACCCCCATGGCCAACCCGGGCCTGCTGGACCCAGCCGGGATGGCGGACGGGGCCCGGGAGGCGATGGCGGAGCTGTACCAGCGGGTGGTGCCGCTGGGGCGGGTGGGGCGGCCGGAGGAGATGGCGAAGCTGGCGCTCTTCCTGACGGCCGAGGACTCCTCGTACATCACCGGCCAGCCGTTCGTCATCGACGGGGGCTGGATGGCCGGGGTCAGCATCCTCTGACCCCGATCGGCCGGGGACGTGTATCTGATGGATCGTCAGTTACCTCCACCACCGCTCTTGACGCTCCCACTCCACGGTGGAACAGTCGGACCCATCGAATCTGACGCAACGTCAGAAACCTAAGGACGGTGAACCCCTTGGAATTCGGGCTCTTCGTGCAGGGATACGTGCCTGAGGCGCGGTCCAAGGTCGACCCCGAGGCGGAGCACAAGGCGCTGCTCGAGGAGACCCAGTACGTCATCCAGGCCGACAAGTCCGGCTTCAAGTACGCCTGGGCCTCCGAGCACCACTTCCTGGAGGAGTACTCCCACCTCTCGGCGAACGAGGTCTTCCTCGGCTACCTCGCCGCCGCCACCGAGCGGATCCACCTGGGCTCGGGCATCTTCAACCCGCTCGCCCCGGTGAACCACCCGGTGAAGGTCGCCGAGAAGGTCACCATGCTCGACCACCTCTCCAAGGGCCGCTTCGAGTTCGGCACCGGGCGCGGCGCCGGCAGCCACGAGATCCTCGGCTTCCTGCCCGGCATCACGGACATGAACCACACCAAGGAGATCTGGGAGGAGACCATCGCGGAATTCCCCAAGATGTTCCTCCAGGAGGAGTACGAGGGGTTCCAGGGCAAGCACTGGTCGCTGCCGCCGCGCAAGATCTTCCCCAAGCCGTACGGCAAGGCCCACCCGGCCATGTGGTACGCCGCCGGCTCCCCGTCCTCGTACGCGATGGCGGCGAAGAAGGGCCTCGGGGTGCTGGGCTTCAGCGTCCAGAAGGTGTCGGACATGGAGTGGGTCCTGGAGCAGTACAAGACGGCGATCCAGGAGGCGAAGGCGGTCGGGGCCTTCGTGAACGACAACGTGATGGTCACCTCCACGGCGATCTGCGCGGAGACGCACGAGAAGGCGGTCGAGATCGCGGTCAACGCGAACATGAACCGCTTCCAGTCGCTGGTGTTCCGCTACCACGACACGTTCCCGCGGCCGGAGGCGATTCCGGAGTGGCCGGAGACGCTGCCGGAGTACAACGCGGAGATCATCGAGCTGCTGATCGCGGAGGAGCTGCTGATCTGCGGTGACCCGGCGGAGGTGCGGGCGCAGTGCAAGCGGTGGGAGGAGGCGGGGGCCGACCAGCTGTCGTTCGGTCTGCCGACCGGGGTGTCGTACGAGGACACGATGACGACGATCAAGCTGATCGGGGAGCACGTGATCCCGCACATCGACACGGATCCGGTCCACCGGACGACACGCTTCCGCCAGTCCGCGTAGCCGGTCCCGCCGGGGGTGCGGGGGGTACCGCTGCGCGGAGCGGGGTCCCCTACCCGCC
>NZ_JZWV01001011.1 GCF_000966975.1 Streptomyces katrae
GGGCGGGTAGGGGACTCCGCCCCGCGCAGCGGCCCACCCGCACCCGCACCCGCACACCGCACCGCAACCCACCGCACCCCGCCCGGCCAGGGCAACGGCAGAGGGACACCAGGAGGGGAACCCCCATGCTCGACCACCTCATCCGCGGAGCGACCGTCGTCGACGGCACCGGCGCCCCCGCCCGTGTCGCGGACGTCGGGATACGCGACGGCCGGATCGCCGTCATCGCCGCCCCCGGTACCGTCGACGAGGAGGCCCGTACCAGCGAGGACGCCACCGGCCTGGTCCTCACCCCGGGGTTCATCGACCCCCACACCCACTACGACGCCCAGCTCTTCTGGGACCCCTACGCCACCCCCTCCATGAACCACGGCGTCACCACCGTCGCCGGCGGCAATTGCGGGTTCACCCTGGCCCCCCTGAACCCCGACCGCCCCGAGGACGCCGACTACACCCGCCGCATGATGAGCAAGGTCGAGGGCATGGCCCTCGCCGCCCTCGAAGAGGGAGTCGACTGGTCCTGGTCCACCTTCGGCGAGTACCTCGACGCCCTCGAAGGGCGGATCGCCGTCAATGCCGGGTTCATGGTCGGCCACTGCGCCCTGCGCCGCCACGTGATGGGGGAGGCCGCCACCGGCGCCGCCGCCCCCACCCCCGCCCAGCTGGAGCAGATGCTCGCCCTCCTCCACGAGGCCATGGACGCCGGCGCCTGGGGCCTGTCCACCACCCAGTCCTCCACCCACTCCGACGGCGACGGCGCCCCCGTCGCCTCCCGGCACGCGGAGCCCGCCGAGCTGCTCGCGCTCTCCCGGGCCGTCGGCGACCACGAGGGCACCCAGCTCGAAGCCATCGTCGCGGGCTGCCTCGACCAGTTCTCCGACGAGGAGATCGACCTCTTCGTCGACATGAGCGCGGCCGCCGGCCGGCCCCTGAACTGGAACGTCCTCACCATCGACGCCGCCGTCCCCGAACGGGTCCCGCGCCAGCTGGTCCCCAGCGAGCGCGCCCGCAAGGCCGGCGGCCGGATCGTGGCGCTGACCATGCCGATCCTCACCCCCATGAACATGTCCCTCGGCACCTTCTGCGCCCTCAACCTCATCCCCGGCTGGGGCGAGGTCCTCGCCCTCCCCGTCCCCGAGCGGATCGCGAAGCTCCGCGATCCGGACGTACGGGCCGAGATGCTGCGCCGCGCCGACAGCAAGGAGGCCGGGGTCTTCCGGCGCCTCGCCAACTTCGGGCGGTACGTCATCGGTGACACGTACAGCAAGGAGAACGAGGGGCTCAGCGGACGCGTCGTGGACGACATCGCCGCCGAGCGCGGGCAGGACGCCTTCCAGTGCCTCGTCGAGATCTGCGCCAACGACGAGCTGCGCACCGTCCTGTGGCCGATGCCCACCGACAACGACCCGGCGACGTGGGCGCTGCGCGCCGAGACCTGGCAGCAGGAGGACGTGATGCTCGGCGGCTCCGACGCGGGCGCCCACCTGGACCGGATGTGCGGGGCCCCGTACACGACCCGGTTCCTCGGCGACTGCCTGCGCGGCCGCCGGCTGGTGCCGCTGGAGCAGGCGGTGAAGATGCTGACGGACGACCCGGCGCAGCTGTTCGGGCTGCGCGAGCGCGGCCGGATCGCCGAGGGCTGGCACGCGGACCTGGTCCTCTTCGACCCGGAGCGCATCGAGGCCGGCCCGGCCACCCTGGTCCACGACCTGCCGGGGGACAGCCCGCGCCTGGACTCCCGGGCGATCGGGATCGTGTCGGTCCGGGTCAACGGGGTCGAGACCATCCGCGACGACGAGGTGACCGGCGCGATCCCGGGGATCGTGCTCCGGTCGGGCCGTGACACGAGGACGGTGAGCACCCGATGAGCGGCGAGCAGGGGCAGAGGCTGTACATCGGCGGGGAGTGGGTCGAGCCCGACGGCGGTCACTACGAGGTGGTGAACCCGGCGGACGAGTCCGTGGTGGGCCTGGCCCCCGAGGCCTCGCGGGCGCAGGTGGAGGAGGCCGCCCGGGCCGCCGCCGAGGCCTTCGGCCCGTGGTCGCGTACGCGGCCCGAGGAGCGGGCGGCGATCCTGGACCGCGCCGCAGACGTCATCCAGCGGGAGTTCGAGCCCTGGGCGGAGCTGGCCCAGGCGGAGACGGGCGCCCCGACCGGGATCGCGCGCGGGATGCAGGTCGGGGTGGGGGTGGCGCGGTTCCGGCGGTACGCGAAGGGTGCGCTGGAGCCGGTGGAGCGCGGGCTGCCGCCGCAGGTCACCGAGGCGGGGCCGATGGGTGCGGCGAGCGTGCTGGGGGCGCTGGAGGTGCGCCAGCCGGTCGGGGTGGTCACCTGCATCACCTCGTACAACAACCCGTGGGCGAATCCGGCGGGCAAGGTGGCCCCGGCGCTGGCGATGGGGAACACGGTGGTGGTCAAGCCGGCCCCGCAGGACCCGCTGTCGGTGTTCCGGATGGCCGAGGCGCTGGCGGAGGCCGGGATCCCGCCGGGGGTGGTGAACGTGGTCTCCGGGCAGGCGGTGGAGGTCGGCGAGGCGGCGGTGGACTCCCCGCACGTGGACATGGTGTCCTTCACCGGCTCGACGGGGGTGGGGCAGCGGATCGCGGAGGTCTGCGGGCGGTCCATGAAGCGGCAGCTGATGGAGCTGGGCGGCAAGGGCGCGGCGGTGGTCTTCGGGGACGCCGACCTGGACGCGGCGGTCATGGGCATCGGCACCACCTTCTCCTTCTACAGCGGGCAGATCTGCACGGCCCCGACCCGGGTGATCGTCCAGCGGTCGGTGTACGCGCAGCTGGTGGAGAAGCTGACGGGGTACCTGGCGTTCATGAAGGTCGGGGATCCGGCGGTGAAGGGGACGGTGGTCGGCCCGGTGATCTCGGCGGCGCACCGGGACCGGGTGGAGTCGTACGTGGAGCTGGGCCGCAAGGAGGGGGCGCGGATCGCCTCCGGCGGGGAGCGGCCGGTGGTGGGGGAGGGCGACCGCAGGGGCAAGGGCTTCTACGTGGCGCCCACGCTGCTGGTCGACTGCACCAACGACATGCGGGTGGTGCGGGAGGAGATCTTCGGGCCGGTGGTCGTGGTCGTCCCCTTCGACGGGGGCGAGGACGAGGCGGTGGCCCTGGCCAATGACAGCGACTACGGGCTGATCAGCTACGTGTGGTCGGGGGACGCGGCGCGGGCCTTCCGGGTGGCGCGGCGGCTGCGGGCGGGCGGGGTCGGGGTGAACACGATCGGCCGGAACATGGAGGCGCCGTTCGGGGGTTTCAAGCGGTCGGGGGTGGGCCGGGACGTGGGCTCGTACGCGCTGCACGCGTACAGCGAGGTGCAGTCGATCGTGTGGGCGGGGTAGGCAGAAAATTGCCTCGGGAAATTTTCTAATCGGACATTCCGGGCACGGCTGCGGTTTCCGCATTCCGGAACCCCGCGTCCGCCGCCTGTGAATCGGACGCGGGGGTGCGAATGGATCTTGCAATCCCGCGTCGTAAACTGCTCATGGATTGAAATTCCAAGGCGATTCATTGCGCGGACATCTGGACTTCATCCGGACTTAACCAGTCCAGATGTGGAAATCGCACCCTCTACCGTCCTTTCACATGACACAGCTGGACGAGCGGCCTCGGGTCGGAGACACGGTAAGCGGCGTGGCCGAGGGCGACGGCGAGGTCCGCGGCAAAGGCCTCGGCAAGGGCTCCGTCGGCCTGGTGGGCAGCGCCGTCATCGGCATCTCCACCGTCGCCCCCGTCTACTGCCTGACCTCGACCCTCGGCTCCACCGCCGGGCAGGTCGGCCTCCAGATGCCCGCCGTCTTCCTGGCCGGCTTCCTGCCGATGCTGCTGGTCGCCTTCGCCTACCGCGAGCTCAACAAGGACATGCCGGACTGCGGCACCTCCTTCACCTGGACCGTCAAGGCCTTCGGCCCCCGGATCGGCTGGATGTGCGGCTGGGGCCTGGTGATCGCCACGATCATCGTCCTGTCCAACCTGGCCGGCGTCGCCACCTCCTACTTCTGGCTCCTGGCCGGCGAGATCACGTCCGACCCGGACATCGCCGCCCTCGACCACAACAAGTTCGTCCACATCGCCACCTGCCTGACGCTGATCGCCGCCGCGACCGCCATCAGCTACCGCGGCATGACCGCCACCAAGGGCGTCCAGTACACCCTCGTCGGCCTCCAGCTGCTGGTCCTCGCCGTCTTCGTGGCCATGGCCTTCCAGAAGGCCTCCGCCGGAACCTTCGACACCGGCGTCCACTTCTCCTGGCAGTGGATGAACCCCTTCGCGGTCGAGTCCATGGGCGCCTTCACCGCCGGACTCTCGCTCTCGATCTTCATGTACTGGGGCTGGGACACCTGCCTCACCGCGAACGAGGAGACCATCGGCTCCGCCAAGACCCCCGGCCGCGCCTCGCTCATCGCGATGGTCGTCCTCGTCGGCTCCTACCTGGCCACCGGCGTCGCCGCCCAGATGGCCGTCGGCTCCGGCGACAAGGGCCTGGGCCTCGGCAACCCGGAGACCTCCGGCAACGTCTTCGCCGCCCTCGCCGGCCCCGTCATGGGCCCGGTCCTCGGCATCCTGCTCTTCGTGGCCGTCCTGGCCTCCGCGGCCGCCTCGCTGCAGACCACCTTCATCCCGGTCGCCCGCACGGTGCTCGCCATGTCCACGTACGAGGCCCTCCCCGCCTCCTACGCCCGCGTCCACCCCCGCTTCAAGACCCCGGGCCGCGCCACCGTCACGGCGGGCGTCGCGACCGGCGCGTTCTACACGGTCATGACCCTGGTCAGCGAGAACGTCCTCACCGACACGATCTTCGCGCTCGGCCTGATGATCTGCTTCTACTACTCCCTGACGGCCTTCGCCTGCGCCTGGTACTTCCGCGGCGACCTGCGCCGCTCCGCCCGCGACCTGTTCTTCAAGGGCGTCTTCCCGGTCCTGGGCGGCCTGCTCCTGGCGGCGGTCTTCGTCAAGACGCTGACGGACGCGTGGGACCCCTCGTACGGCTCCGGCTCCACCATCCCGGGCCTCGGCGTCGGCAGCGTCTTCGTCATCGGCGTCGGCCTGCTGGCCCTGGGCGCGGTCATCATGCTGATCACACAGCGCCGCAGCCCCGCCTTCTTCCGCGGCGAGATCCTCACGAAGTCGACCCCGTCCCTGGTCGTCGAGGACTGACCGGCCGGGTCGGCTCCCGCCCAGGCGGCCGGCCGCCGTGCCGGCCGGGGTGACGGGCACCCGGGCCGGCACGCCCGTCACCCGAGGACGTACTGCTCGTCCCCGAACTCGGCCACGATCTTCAGCCTGCCGCCCAGTGCCCGGACGTACGCGGCGAGGGTCTCGACCTCGCTGCGCTCCAGCTGGCCGTTCTCGATGCGGGAGACCCGCGCCTGGGTGACCCCCATGGCCTCGGCCACCTGGACCTGCGTGGTGCGCTGACGCTTGCGCACCTCTGCCAGGCGGTGCGCACGGACCACGGCGATCATCTCCGCCGCGCCCCGGTCGACCTCTGCCCGCTCTTCGGCGGAGAAGCCGAACTCCTCGACGAGGTCATCCCAGCGGGCAGCCTTCGGGCCCCGTTCGGGCATCTGGCTCCCGCCCTGGCTGTGGCTCATTCGGTGTCCTCCTCCAGTTCCGTCAGGTAATCCTCGTACGCCTTCTCGGCCCGGGGAACGGCCGTCAGGTACCAGCCGTGCCAGTCGCCGGCCTTGTCACCCCCGACGAGGAACACCGCTCGCCGCAACGGGTCGAAAACGAAGAGCAGCCGGACCTCGCTGCACCCGGTCGATCCGGGGCGCAGTTCCTTGAGGTTGGCCAGACGTGAGCCCTTCACGGTGTGTCCACGAGCGGGCGCCCCATCGCCGGACCTTCTTGCCGCAGCGCCGTAATGGCCTTGCTGATCTGAATGAGCGACGGCCGATCGGTGTGGCGCAGCGAGTGCAACCAGGAAAGGGCGGGCTCCACGACGATCACTTCCCAGTCCATGGACCTTCCCTTCGAGTATGCCAGGTGAGGCATATTACGCAAGAGTTATATCCGAGGCCCTGTGAGCGGCGGAACTTCACACCAATGAGGGGCAGGGCGGTGACCCGGGGTGCGGCGGGGTCGTTGGGCGGGGCATGACTGCCATCAAGCGCACCCTGTCCACCCTGGCCCTCACCGGCGGCGCCGCCCTCGCCCTCACCCCCGTCGCCGCCCACGCCGCCGACGGGCCCTCCCTGGAGAACCAGCCCGTCGTGGAGCGCGTCGTCGACATCGCGGGCCACCCGGGCCAGGCGATGAAGGACACCAAGACCGCCCTCGACGTCACCACCGCGACCGCCGGCAGTGCCGCCAAGTCCACCCAGGGCTCCCTCGCGGGCGCCGACACCGCCCTGGTCGGCGGCCTGCCGCACGCGCCGACGGTGAAGTAGCGCAACGACTCCGAGGGGCCGGCGGGCGGGACTCGTTCAGCCCCAGGTGCGGGAGCAGAGGACCAGGCGGTAGCCGTCGGGGTCGGTGACGGTGACGCCGTACTCGTCCCAGTAGGGGTTGTTGGACGGGACCTGCTCCCCGCCGCAGGCGATCAGGCGGCGGACGAGGGCGGCGTCGGGGGCCTGCCCGAGGTAGACCACGAACAGGTCGTCCACGGTGGGCGAGGGCTCGACCGGGTTCTCGGGGTCCCGGGTGAGCTCGAAGTGCCAACCGCCGCCGGCCGGTCCGACCATGACGAGGTCGTGCTCCCCGGGAACGTGCCCCGAGGTCCGCCACAGGACGTCGAGCCCCAGCCCGTCGACGTAGAACCGCTCGGCGGCCGCGAGGTCGCGGGAGGGACGGGCCACGCGGACGGGGGTGTGTGCATCGATCATGCCCGGAGGGTATGGGCGCGGCGGGGTGCCGGGGCGTGGCGGGAGTGGCGGTCTGTCAGGTGGCGGGGTGGGTGCTGCGGTCGGTGGCTTCGGCTGGGGGTGGGCGGTGTGCCCTTGCCCGGGGTCGGGGGAGTGTCGGGGGCTT
>NZ_JZWV01001012.1 GCF_000966975.1 Streptomyces katrae
GGGTCTGGGGGCGGAGCCCCCAGGAGGAGGCTCCGCGCAGCGGGGTGCGGGGCTATGTTGGCGGCAGGGCCCCGACGCGGGGCGTGGAGGTGAGGCCGTGGGAGCCGTACGGGCGGACCCCGCGCGGCGCCGCCGCCAGGCAGGGGCCGGCGCGCTCGCGGGACTGGCCGCCGCCTTCGCCGGCCTGGCGCTCGGCATGCTGGCGGCCGCCTTCGTACGGCCCGAGGCCTCCCCCCTCACCGCCGCCGGCGGCGCCGTCGTGGACCGTACCCCGGCCGCCGTCAAGGAGTGGGCCATCCGCTCCTTCGGCACGTCCGACAAGCTGGTCCTGACCCTCGGCATCGCCGTCGTCCTGGCCGTCCTCGCCGCCGCCACCGGCATCCTCGCGGTACGCCGCCCCCGCACCGGCTGCGCGCTCGCCTCGGCGTTCGGGCTGCTCGGGGCGGCGGCCGCGCTCAGCCGGCCCGGAGCCGGCTGGAAGGACGCGCTGCCCTCCCTGGCCGCCGGGGCGGCCGCCACCGTCGCGCTGTACCTGCTGGTCACCGTCGTACGACGGCCCCACCCGACGGCAGCGGCCCGCGGCACCGGCACCTGGCCGATGGACCGGCGCGCCTTCGGCCGCCTCCTCACCGCCACCGTCGCCGCCTCGGCCGTGGCCGGGTACGCCGCCCGGCGGCTCGGCGCCCACGGCTCGGCCGGGGCCACCGCCTCCCGGGCGGACCTGGTCCGGCC
>NZ_JZWV01001013.1 GCF_000966975.1 Streptomyces katrae
GGTCCTGCCGCCCCCCGCCGCGCCCGCGCCGCCGGTGCCCGCCGGGGCGGACCTGCACGTGCCCGGCGTGGGCCCGTTCCTCACCCCCGCCCCGGACTTCTACCGGGTGGACACCGCCCTCGTCGTCCCCCGCGTCGACGCGGGCACCTGGCGGCTGACCGTCCACGGCGACGGGGTCTCCCGGCCCCTGACCCTGACCCTGCCGGAGCTGCTCGCCCGGCCGCTGACGGAGCACGACATCACCCTGTGCTGCGTGTCCAACGAGGTCGGCGGCCCCTACGTGGGCAACGCCCGCTGGCTCGGCGTCCGCCTCGCCGACCTGCTGCGCGAGGCCGGGGTGCGGCCGCCGTCGGCGGGCGGTCCGGCCGACCAGCTGGTGGCGCGCTCGGTGGACGGGATGACGATCGGCACGCCGGTCGAGACGGTGATGGACGGCCGGGACGCGCTCCTCGCCGTCGGGATGAACGGCGCTCCGCTGCCCTTCGCGCACGGCTTCCCGGTCCGGATGGTCGTACCGGGCCTCTACGGGTACGTGTCGGCCTGCAAGTGGCTGACCGAGCTGCGGCTCACCAGCTTCGCGGCGTACGACGCGTACTGGGTGCGCCGTTCCTGGGCGCAGCAGGCGCCCGTCAAGACGCAGTCGCGGATCGACACCCCGCGCGCCTTCGCCGAGCTCGCGGCGGGGCGGGTGGCGGTGGCCGGGGTGGCGTGGGCGCAGCACCGGGGCATCGCCCGGGTGGAGGTGCGGGCCGACGGCGGCCCCTGGCACGAGGCCCGGCTCGGTGACTCGGACGGAGACGACACCTGGCGGCAGTGGGTGTGGCCGTGGGAGGCGGCGCCCGGGGAGCACACCCTGGAGGTCCGGGCGACGGACGGCCGGGGCGCGGTGCAGCCCGAGGAGCGCCGGGGCACCCTCCCCGACGGGGCGACAGGCTGGCACTCCGTCACGGTGAGCGTCCACGCGTAGGGGTTGCGTACCCGTACATTTACGACGACATGTGGCCGTACGTCAGGAGCCGACCCCGTGGAGCTGACCAGCACGTCGTTCCTCGTCACGCTGATCGCCGTCACCGCGCTGGCCATGCTCCTGGCGCTGCTGCTGTGGAACCGGGTGCCGGGTCCGGCCGTGCTGCGGTGGGTGGCGCGGGTGCTGATGATCGGGGTGTGCCAGCTGACCGCCATCGGGGTCGTGGCCGCCTGGATCAACGACGGCTACGGGCTGTACGCCTCCTGGGACGACCTGCTGGGCACGGGCGCGGACGCGAGCGCCTCGGCGATGACCGGGCCTCCGCTCGGCCGGGCCCGTTTCACCCCGGGGGAGAACGGCACCCGGAGCACGTACTTCCGGGGCAGTCATTCGAAGCTCGCCGGCCAGGTGATCGTGTGGACGCCCCCCGAGTACGACGCCCCGGGCGCGGAGAAGACCCGTTTCCCGGTGCTGACGCTGCTGCACGGGTACCCGGGGACGCCGCGCTCCTGGATCGACCTGGGTTCGATGCCGGACGCGCTGGAGCAGCTCGTCCGGCTGGGGGCGTCGCAGCCGTTCATCCTGGTCATTCCCGAGCTGTACCCCGGCGGGGTGAACACCGACTGCAGCGACACCCCGCAGCGCAAGGTCGCCACCTGGCTCGCGCGGGACGTGCCGGACCTGGTGCAGAAGAACTTCCGCACCCTGCCCCAGCCGAAGGGGTGGGGGCTGATGGGCGTGTCGACGGGGGCGTTCTGCGCGGCGAAGCTGCCGCTGCAGTACCCGAAGGTGTTCCGTGCGGGCGCGGCCCTGGACCCCGATCCGCTGACCGGGGACCCGCAGGTGCTGCCCGATGCGGCGCTGCGGGAACGCAACAGCCCGATGTGGCTGGTCGGGCAGGCCAAGGGCGAGGACGTCGCGCTGTTCCTGGCCACTTCCGCGCAGGACCGGGACAGCCCGCCGAAGCAGCTGGCCGCCTTCAGCGGCGCGGCGCAGGGCAGCGGGATCCGGGTGAAGACGCTCGTCCGCCCGGCCGGGGGCCACAACTTCCAGACGTGGACCGGGATGTACCCGGACGCGCTGGGCTGGCTGAGTACGGAGCTCTCCGCGCCCGCCGGCCCGACGTAGGAGCCGTGCCGCCCTGGCCTGCCGCCGCCGCTACGGCTTGCCCAGCCGGACCGGGAGAGCCTCGACGCTGTTGCCTATGAAGCTGCGCTGGTGCGGGAGTTCGGTCTCGGGCACCGCGAGGTCCAGGCCGGGGAAGCGGGTGAAGAGCCGTTCCAGGGCGATGGTGGCCTCCAGCCGGGCGAGCGGGGCTCCGACGCAGTAGTGCGCGCCGTGTCCGAAGGAGAGGTTACGGGCGGCTCCGGGGCGGGTGACGTCGAACCGGTCGGCGTCCGGGCCGTGGACGGCCGGGTCCCGGCCGGCGGCGGTGTAGCCGGCGAGGACGGGGGTGCCCCGGGGGATGAGGGTGCCGTCGACGGTCAGGTCACGGGTGGGGTAGCGGAAGGGGAACCAGCTGACGGGGCCGTCCCAGCGCAGGGTCTCGTCCACCACGTCGGACCAGCTCGCCCGGCCGTCCAGGACGAGGTCGAGCTGGTCGCGGTGGGTGCACAGGGCGCGGACGGCGTTGCTGATCAGGTTGAGGGTGGTTTCGTGGCCCGCGACGAGCATCAGCCGCATGGTGCCGATGAGTTCGGCCTCGCTCAGCCGGTCGCCGTCACCGTCGCGGGCGGCGATCAGGGCGCTGGTGAGGTCCTCACCGGGGTCGGCGCGGCGGGCGGCGGCGATGGTGGCGATCAGCTCCACGAGTTCCCGTACGGCGGCCATGACCTCGGCCGGGGGGATGTCGGTGGAGATGATCACGGTGTGGGAGAGCTCGTGGAGGCGGCCCCGGTGTCGAGGGTCCACGCCGAGCAGTTCGCAGATGACGCCCATCGGGAGCGGCAGCGCGAAGTGCGTGCGCAGGTCGGCGACTCCGTCGGCGGATCCTTCGGCGGCGCGGGCGAGGCCGTCGAGGAGTTCGTCGGCGAGCTCCTCGACGCGCGGGCGCAGCCGTTCGACCTGGCGGGCGGTGAAGGCGTTGCCGACGAGGGAGCGCAGGCGGCGGTGGTCGGCTCCGTCGGCGGTGTGCATGCCCTGGGCGTTGGCGAAGACCCGCAGCGGCCAGTCGGCGGGCACGGTGCCGTCGTGCAGGCCGGGGAAGTGGCGGGCGTCCTTGGCCGCGTCGGGGTGGGCGAGGAACTCCTTCAGTGCCTCGTGCCCGAGGACGACCGCGCCCGGCACGCCGCCGGGGAGGACCACCTCGGCGACCGTCCCTTCGGCGCGCAGCCGGGCGTTGAGCGCGTGCGGGCAGCCGCCGGCGGGGTCGATGACGTGGGTGCGCGCCGGTGCGTTCGCGGGTGCGTGCGCCGGCGCGGGGTCGGGTACGTGGTCGGGTGCCTGCGCGGGTGCGTGGTCGGGTGACAAGCCGGCTCTCCTGGTCCGTACGGACGGTTTCCGGCCAACAGTGCGGCCTGATGGCCGGGTTGTACAAGCCCGGGCAGCGGGACGGGCGGCCGGCGCGGCACGCGGCGTAAGGTCGCGGCATGCCGGGAACTGAGCGGACTCTTGAGGGCAGGGTGGCCCTGGTGGCCGGGGCGACGCGGGGCGCGGGGCGCGGGATCGCGGTCCAGCTGGGCGCGTCGGGCGCGACGGTCTACGTATCGGGGCGCAGTACGGCCGGGCGGCCGTCGGAGTACGGCCGCCCGGAGACGATCGAGGAGACGGCGGCGCTGGTGACGGCGGCGGGCGGGCGGGGCGTGCCGGTGGTGGCCGACCATCTGGTGCCCGAGCAGGTCGAGGCGCTGGTGGCGCGGATCGAGGCCGAGCAGGGCCGCCTCGACCTGCTGGTGAACGACGTCTGGGGCGGGGAGCAGCTCTTCGAGTGGGAGAGTCCCGTGTGGGAGCACGATCTGGACCGGGGGCTGCGGCTGCTCCGGCTGGCGATCGACACGCATGCCGTGACCAGCCATTTCGCCCTGCCGCTGCTGCTGCGCGAGCCGGGCGGGCTGGTGGTGGAGATGACGGACGGTACGGCCGAGTACAACGCGACCCGC
The DNA here is from genome assembly GCF_000966975.1 of Streptomyces katrae. Classification (GTDB taxonomy): domain Bacteria; phylum Actinomycetota; class Actinomycetes; order Streptomycetales; family Streptomycetaceae; genus Streptomyces; species Streptomyces katrae. The sequence continues at coordinate 4,066 of NZ_JZWV01001013.1, forward strand.
TACCGGAACTCGTTCTTCTACGACATCGCCAAGTCGGCGGTGCTGCGGATGGCGTTCGCGCTCGGGCACGAGCTGGGGCCGCGCGGGGCGACGGCGGTGGCGCTGACGCCGGGCTGGATGCGTTCGGAGATGATGCTGGACGCCTTCGGGGTGACGGAGGCGAACTGGCGGGACGCCCTGAAGGAGGTCCCGCACTTCGCGATCTCCGAGACCCCGTCGTACGTCGGCCGGGCGGTCGCGGCCCTGGCCGCCGACCCGGAGGTGTCCCGCTGGAACGGGCAGTCCCTCTCCAGCGGGCAGCTCGCGGGGGTCTACGGCTTCACGGACCTCGACGGGAGCCGGCCGGACGCCTGGCGGTACATGGTGGAGGTCCAGGACCCGGGCCGGCCGGCGGACACCACCGGCTACCGCTGACCGGCGGAGGGGGCGGGAGCTCCGGCCGGGCGGCGGAAGAGGGCCGTCCAGAGGAAGGCCTCGCCGAAGTACGGGGACTCCTGCGGCTCGTCGCGCATCCGGCGCAGTTCCCGCTCCTCCAGGCCGGAGAAGATCCAGCGCAGCGACTCGGGGGTGTAGGCGAGCCCGCCTCCGAGGCCGCCCTCCCGGTAGTGCGCGGCGTCGGAGAGCTCGGAGCCCATCGCGCCGGCCGCGAAGCAGGTGAGGCCGAGGTGGCCGCCGGGGGCGAGGACGCGTTCCAGGAGGGCGAGGTAGCTGACGCGGCGGTGCGGCGGCAGGTGGTGGAAGCACCCGGAGTCGTACACCAGGTCGTAGGGGCCGCCGAGTTCGCCGGCCGCGGCGAGGGCGAAGGCGTCGCCGCGGTGGAAGCGGATGTCGGCGCCGGCCTCCCGGGCGCGCTCCCCGGCCCAGGCGAGGGCCGTCGGCGACAGGTCCACGGCGTCCACCTCGAAGCCGAGGGAGGCGAGGTGGAGGGCGTTGCGGCCCGGGCCGCAGCCCAGGTCCAGGGCGCGGCCGGGGGTGATCAGGCCGCGTTCGACGTGGGCGGCGAGGTTCTCGTCGGGCTTCGCCACGAAGAACGGCACCGGTTTGGCGCGGTCGGCGTAGAAGCCGTCCCACCAGTCCGCGCCACCGGCCGTCCAGCGGTCGGCTGCCGGTGCGAACAGTCCGTCCAGCAGGCTGAGCACGTCTTCCATGGAGCGTATGCTGCGGTCCATCAACTCCCCTTCTCCGAGGGGGAGATCGTATCGAAATCCGCCCATCGTCGCAGGTCGGAGCCTATGCGCGGACCCCCCGTACGGCCGCGGGCCCGCCGCGGACCAGGGGCCCGGCACCCCCCTCCACCACCC
>NZ_JZWV01001014.1 GCF_000966975.1 Streptomyces katrae
CTCCCGGCCCCGGGACGAGCCCTTTCCGGCCGACGCCGGAGCACCTTTCCGACACACACACTCATGCAACTGTACGCATCATGCGTACAGCGTGCGCAGCCAGGTAGGCTGAGGGCATGTCCTCTTCAGAGCAGCAGACTTCCGCCCCCGTCCCCTCCGTCTGGGCCCGGCCCCGCCGGCAGAAGGAGCAGCCCGCGCTCAGCCAGGAACAGATCGTCGCGGCGGCCGTCCGGCTGCTGGACGCCGAAGGCATCGAGGCACTGAGCATGCGCAGGCTGGGCACCGAGATGGGCACGGCCGCCACCTCCCTCTACCGGCACGTGGCCAACAAGGACGAGCTCATCGAACTGGTCGTGGACGAGGTCTACGGGGAGCTCGAACTCCCCGAGACCACCGGCCCGGACGGATGGCGCGAGGCCCTGGCGCACAGCGGGCACAGCCTGCGCGGCATGGTCCTGCGCCACCCCTGGGTGGCGTCCGTCCTCGGCCAGGTGGGCCTCGCGCACCTGGGCCCGAACCTGATGCGCATGTCGGAGCGGATGCTGGGCATGGCCCTTGCGGCCGGGTTCCCCAAGGCCGAGGCGGACCTGGCGATGAAGGCCGTCATGTCCTACGTGCTCGGCGCGTCGACCAGCGAGGCCTCCTACCTCTCCCTGCTGGCCCGCAGCGGCAGGAGCGAGACCGAGTGGCTGGAGTCCCTGGTGCCGGCCTCCCAGCAGGCCCTGGCGGACCACCCGCTCACCCAGGACCACGCCACCGCCTGGCAGGGCAAGGACCCGGGACTGCTCCGCGAGGAGATCTTCGACTACGGACTCCAGCGGATCCTCGACGGCCTGGCGACCCGGCTCGACCGGAGCTGAACCCCGCTCAGGAGAAGGTCAGTTCGCTTCCCTCGCCGAGCGGGGCGAAGAACCGCTCCACGGACGCCGCGCGGACCTGGACGAGGGCCGCCGGGTTCCAGCGCGGCCGGCGGTCCTTGTCGATCACCTGGGCGCGGATGCCCTCGACGAGGTCGGGGGCGGACGACAGCGCGGCGCTGGAGACCCGGTACTCCTGCTCCAGCACCCGCTCCAGCGAGTCCAGGGCGCGGGCGCGGCGCAGGGCGGCCAGGGTGACCTTCAGGGAGGTCGGGGACTTGGCGTGCAGGGTCTGCGAGGCCTCCCGCGCGGCGGGCAGGCCCGTGGCCAGCAGCCGCTGGTGGATCTCCTCGACGGTGTCGGCGGCGTAGCAGTGGTCGATCCACTCCCGCTCGGCGGCGAGCGGGACGGCGGGCGCGGTGGCGCCGTCGAACTTCCCCAGCACCTCGTCCACGGGGGCGAAGGTCAGCTCCCGGGTGAACTCCTCCAGCCAGTCGGACGGCAGGTAGTGGTCGGCGAGCCCGCACAGGACGGCGTCGCCCGGACCGACCGCGGTACCGGTCAGGGCCAGGTGGGTGCCGAGTTCGCCGGGGGCACGGGAGAGGAGGTACGTGCCGCCGACGTCCGGGACGAAGCCGATGCCGGTCTCGGGCATGGCGACCCGGGACCGCTCTGTGACGATGCGGACGCTGCCGTGCGCGGAGAGGCCCACCCCGCCGCCCATGACGATCCCGTCCATGAGGGCGATGTACGGCTTGGGGTAGCGGGCGATGCGGGCGTTGAGCCGGTACTCGTCCCGCCAGAAGGCGAGGGAACCGGTGGTACCGGCCTTGGCGTCGGCGTGGATGGCCCGGATGTCACCCCCGGCGCACAGGCCCCGCTCACCGGCCCCGCGGAGGAGGACCTGCCGGACGGCGGGGTCGTGTTCCCAGGCCGTCAGCGCCTCGCCGATCCTCAGCACCATGGGGTGGGTGAGGGCGTTGATGGCCTCGGGACGGTTGAGGGTGATCAGGCCCGTACAGCCTTCGGTGCCGATCTGAACGGTGTGGTCTTCGGTCTTCACAGGCGCCAGTATGTCGGGTCCGGCGCCCTATGAAGATCCTTTCTGACGATCTTGTCATGTCTGACGCCTTCGACCCGAACAGGCCCGTGCCCGGCTGCTGCGGGACGACCTGGTCGACCACCCCGCCGTACTGTAGGCGCGGCAGCGATGGACCCGGCCAGCCGACCCGGGAGGCGGACTGAGCATCCGTCACCACCCCTCACCACACCGCCGACAGGAGCCCGTATGACCACCTCCGACCTCACCCTCGACTCCGCCACCGCCCTGGTGCTCATCGACCTCCAGCAGGGCATCCTCGCCCTGCCCACCGCCCGCCCCTCCGGCGAGGTCCTCGCCCGCGGCATCGCGCTCGCCGAAGCCTTCCGCGCCCACAAGCTCCCGGTGGTGCTGGTCAACGTCGCCTGGTCGCCCGACGGCGGAGACCTGCCCAGCACCGACGTCGACCGCCCCGGCCCCGCCTCCGCCCCGCCGGCCGCGTTCTCCGAGATCCCGGCCGAACTCGCGGCCCTCGGGGACATCACCGTCACCAAGCGGCACTGGGGCGCCTTCACCGGCACCGAGCTGGACCTCCAGCTGCGCCGGCGCGGCGTCCACCGCATCGTGCTGGCCGGGATCTCGACCAGCGTGGGGGTCGAGTCCACCGCGCGTACCGCCTGGGAGCACAGCTACGGGCTGGTCTTCGCCGAGGACGCCACCGCCGACCTGGACGCCGACTCCCACGCCCACACCTTCGGGAAGATCTTCCCGCGGATCGGCCGGGTCAGTTCCACCGCCGAGATCATCGCCGCGCTGGACGCCCTCCGCTGAGCTCCGCCCGGGCCCGCGGCTCGGGCGGGCGCCGGACCTCGGGCGGGCACGGCACCTCCGCCCAGACGCACTTGCCGACCGCCCCCGGGCGCGAGCCCCAGGCCCGGCCCAGGCGCTCCACGATGAGCAGCCCGTAGCCGCCCGGCCACCCGTCGGCAGCCCCCGGCCGCGCACCGGACCCCGTACGGGAGCCGGGCGGGACCGGGGGCTGCGGGCTCCTGTCCGTGACCTCGACGCGCAGCCGGTCCTCCGTGCAGTCCAGTACGAGCGCCCCCGGCCCGCCCCCGTGCCGGCAGGCGTTGGCCACGAGCTCCGAGACCAGCAGCAGGACGTCCTCCACGGCCTCGACCACCTCCGGCGTGCCCGCGGGCAGCCAGTGCCAGGCGGTCAGGGCACGGCGGGTGAAATCGCGGCTCCGCGAGACCTGGTCCGTCAGGCCGTCGAAGACCAGGAGCCAGTTCCGGCTGACCGTCGTTCGCCCTTCCATGGTCCTGCGGCCCTCCCCTCGCTCCTCATCTGGCGGGATTCATCCCAGCGCCTGTTCGACGTCCTCGTGGACCGGGAAGACGCTGTCCGCTCCGGTGATGCGGAACATCCGGGCGACGGGCCCGCCGAGGCCCGCCAGTTCGAGGGAGCCACCGGCGTCCTCGATGGCGATCCGGCCGTGCAGCAGGGCGTTCAGCCCGGTGGAGTCGCAGAACCGGAGCCCGGACATGTCCACCACCAGCCGCCCGCCGCGGCCTGCCGCGGCCGCCAGGGCCTGCCGGAGGGGTTCGGCCGTGTCGTGGTCCAGCTCGCCGCCGAGCGTGAGGAGAACCGCCCCGTCCACCGTCCGTACCGCGACGCTGAACCGTTCGTCTTCCGTTCCCGGCATCACCATCCGGCATCACCCTTCCCGCGCGCTTCCCTGCGCCTGCCCCCGGGCCGGCGCCCTATGCATGCATACCCCGTCTACCCCCGGTCCGCGGTGACCAGCCAGGCCGTGCCGAGCAGGCGGACCGCGCCGTCTCGCTCGTACGGACGCAGGTGCCGGGTCAGCACCCGTCGGGCCTCGGCGGCCGCCCCGGGGGCGGCCTGGGCGAGCAGGTGGTGGCCGGGCCCGGTGCCGAGGAGGAAATCGGCGGCGTCCTGGGCGTCGTCGCCCCACACCCCGTACGCCTCGGTCCGTACGGCCCGGACACCGGTGAATCCGGCGGCGGTGAGCAGGGCCGCGGTCCGGTCGGGGTCGGCCAGGGAGAACATGCCCGGGCTGCCCGGGGCGGCGAAGTCGCCGACGGGCAGGATGCCGTCCAGGGCCCGGAAGGCCTGCGTCCACTGGTTGGCCCCCGCCTCGGCCGGGGCGACGAAGGCCAGGCGGCCGCCGGGGCACAGGGCTCCGGCGATGTGGGTGAAGGCGGCCGCCGGGTCGGCGAAGAACATCACGCCGTACCGGCTGACGGCTCGGGTGAAGGAACCCGGCGCGAAGGGGTGCACCTGGGCGTCCCCCTGGGTGAACACGACATTGCCGACGCCCTCGGCCCGGGCGGAGGCGCGGGCCCGGGCCAGCAGGGGTGCCGACAGGTCCAGTCCCTCCGCCATGCCGCCCCCTCCCCCGGCGCCGTCCCCTGCGGCGGCCAGCCGGGGCCGCGAGCCGGGTCGTACGGCCTGCACCGCAGCCGATGTCGAGGACGCGGTCGCCGGGGCCGATGGCCGCCGCGGTGAGCAGGGGTTCGTTGAAGCCGTCGTTCACGGCGTCCCAGCGCTCCTGGTGGGTGGCCCAGTAGGTGCCGTCGTAGCCGTTCCACGCCTCGGCCTGGGCGGTGTTGGCGATACCGGTGTCGGGCAGGTCTGGCATGGTTCGGTCGCCTCCGGTGCGGAAAACGAGAATGGGCGTACGCCCAAACCTTGGGCGCTACAGTATGGGCAGATGCCCATACCCGCAATCACCCACCGTCGCCCTCTCGAAACCGGAGCGTCCCGATGTCACCCCGTGGAGTAGCCATCCCGGACCTGCGCGAGCGCCTGTTCGCCGCCGCCGAACGCGTGGTGGCCCGCGACGGCGCCGCCGGACTCACCAGCCGGGCGGTCACCGCCGAGGCCGACTGCGCCAAGGGCGTGCTGCACACGCACTTCGCGGGGCTGGACGGGTTCGTGGCGGAACTGGTCCTGGACCGGTTCGCGCGCGGGGCGCGGTCGGCGCGGGCACTGGCCGGGCGGGCCGGGCAGGGCGAGGTGGCCGGCAACCTCGCCGAGGTGGCCCTCGGCCTGCTGGACTCCCTGGACCCGGGGGTCGTCGGCCTCGCCCTCACCCGCCCGGCCGCCGCCCTGCACACGCGCGAGGCGCTGCGGTCGGGGGCGCCGGGGTTCGCGGGGGTCGAGGAGTCGGTACGGGCCTACCTGGAAGCGGAGCGCGCACGGGGGCGGGTGCCGGCGGGGCTGGACTGCGGGGCGGTGGCCCTGGCCCTCGTCGGCACGGTCCACCACCTGCTGATGACCCGCGACCCGGACGGCCCGGACCCCGCCGAGACCACCGCCCACCTGATCGCCGCCCTGGTCCCCGCCCCGCTCACCTAGATGCCTGTTCCGGGCCGCCTAGACGAGGTCGGCCCGCGCCGGGGTGTCGTCGAGGAAGCCGCCCGACTGGTGCTGCCAGAGCCTGGCGTAGGCCCCGTCCGCGGCGAGCAGTTCCTGGTGCGTGCCCTGCTCGACGATGCGTCCGTGGTCGAGGACGACGAGCCGGTCCATCGTGGCGACGGTGCTCAGCCGGTGCGCCACCACGAGCGCCGTCCGGCCGTCCATGAGCCGCCACAGGGCGTCCTGGACGAGGATCTCGCTCTCGGAGTCCAGCGCGCTGGTCGCCTCGTCGAGCAGCAGGACCGGCGCGTCGCGCAGGATGGCCCGGGCGAGGGCGACCCGCTGGCGCTGCCCGCCGGAGAGCTTCACCCCGCGCTCGCCGACCATGGTGTCGAAGCCGTCGGGGAGGGCGTCGGCGAACTCGGTGACGTGCGCCGCCTCGGCCGCGCGGCGGATCTCGGCGTCCGTGGCGTCCGGCCGGGCGAAGGCGATGTTCTCGCGCAGGGTGCGGTGGAACATGGCCGGGTCCTGGGGCACGTAGGCGATCAGGCTGCGCAGGTCGCTCTGGGAGAGCCGGCTGATGTCCTGCCCGCCGATCCGGATCCGTCCGCCGTCGATGTCCGTCATCCGCAGCAGCAGCCGGGTGAGCGTGGTCTTCCCCCCGCCGGAGCGGCCGACCAGGCCGATCTTCGATCCGGCCGCCACGGCCAGGTCGAGGCCCTCGAAGAGCGGTTCGGAGCCACCCGGGTGGGTGAAGCGCACCCCTTCGAAGGACACGTCGGCCGCCTGCCGCCCGAGCGGCTCCGGGCAGGCCGGGTCGAGCACCTTCGGCGGGGTCAGCAGCAGTTCGGTGAACTGCGCGGCCTCCGTCATCGAGCTCTCCAGGCGGCGGTAGATCTGGTTGAACTCGAACATGATGCGGGTGGCGTTGCCGTAGTACGTGAAGGCGACGACGACCGCCTCCACCCCGTGGCCGCTCCCGGCGAGCGAGACGGCGAGGAACAGGCCCAGCGCGTTGGTCAGCACGGACATGGGCGCCACGATGGTGTCGATGCGCAGGTTGCCGTAGTCCCAGGAGCGCAGCATGAGCCGGCGCGACTCCGCGACCCGCGACCGGTGTTCGGCGGCCTCGCGCCGCTCGGCGGCGAACGCCCGCACCGTGTCCATGTTCATCAGGCTGTCGGCGACGTGGCCCGACACCCGGGCGATCGCCTCCTCCCGCTGGTCGACGAGCGCCTGCCGGCGGCGGATCAGGGGGGCCACGCCCAGCGCCGTCACCGCGATCATCACCAGGAGCCCGACGACCAGCAGCGGGTCGTACTGCCAGAGCACCACCGACCCGAACAGCAGCGGCACCAGCCGCCCCACGATGTTGAAGGTCAGCGCGTCGACGAACTCCTCGAAGCGGGAGGCGAAGCTCAGGACCCTCTTGGTGAGCGAGCCGGCGAAGTTGTCGTGGAAGAACGCGGCGTCCTTGGCGAAGAGTTCGTCCAGGCCGATGACGTACAGGCGCTCGACGCCCAGGGCGTCGACGCGGTTGAGGCAGTGCAGTCCGAGGCGCCACATCCCCTCGGAGAGGAGGAGGACGGCGGCGAAGCCGGCGAGGTAGGGGAGCATGGCACCCGTCCGGGTGGCGGCGCCCTCCGAGATCCGGCCGACGAGTTTGGCGACGACCAGCGGCGCCACGTAGTTGATGCCGACGTTGCCCAGCGCCGGGAGCAGCATCGCGGGGGCGGTCCAGCGTTTGAGGCGGGCCATCTCCCGCCCGTAGTAACGGAGTGCGAGGAACACCGAGCCCCTGCTCGGCGTACTCTTGGACGATTCAGGCATTCCCGTACCAACCCTGCTGTGTCGGACCGTCAGAGAAGGTTCCGCAGTGTTCCGCAAGGGCGCCCGTACGGTCCATCCATTTTTCGACCGGTACGGGCATCACGCACTGTAGGGGAATGGGCGCGGTGCGCGACAGGGCGCCTCGGGCACGCCGCCCCGTCAATCGCCGGCCCGGTCCAGTTCCTCGTCCAGGGAGAGCGCCGCGGCGATGAGCGCCAGGTGCGTGAACGCCTGCGGGAAGTTGCCCAGTTGCTCTCCGGTCGGACCGATCTCCTCCGCGAACAGGCCGACGTGGTTGGCGTAGGTGAGCATCTTGTCGAAGGCGTACCGGGCCGCCTCCAGCCGGCCGGCGCGGGCGAGGGCGCCGACGTACAGGAAGGTGCAC
>NZ_JZWV01001015.1 GCF_000966975.1 Streptomyces katrae
GACGTACAGGAAGGTGCACAGGGAGAACGTCCCCTCGTCGCCGCGCAGCCCGTCCGGTGACTCCCCGGGGTCGTAGCGGTGCACCAGGCTGTCGGAGACCAGTTCCGCCTCGATCGCGTCGAGGGTCGACAGCCAGCGGCGGTCCTTCGGGGAGATGAAGCCGACGGCGGGCATCAGCAGCAGGGAGGCGTCCAGCACCTCCCCGTCGAAGTGCTGGACGAAGGCCCCGCGGCGCTCGCTGTAGCCCCGCTCCATGATCTGGTGGAAGACGGCGTCCCGTGCGGCGGTCCAGCCGGCGACGTCGGCGGGCCGGGCCAGTTCGGCCGCGAGCCGGATGCCCCGGTCGAAGGCCGACCAGCACATCAGCCGGCTGTAGGTGAAGTCACGGCGGCCGCCGCGGGTCTCCCAGATGCCCTCGTCGGGCCGGTCCCAGGAGTGCGAGAGCCAGTCGAGGAGGTCGCTGAGGTTGCGCCAGCCGTCGTACCCGGCCAGCTGGGCCAGGTCGGCGGCGTGGCTGAGGGCGAAGACGGCCTCGCCGTAGATGTCGAGCTGGAGCTGGCCGGCCGCCGCGTTCCCCAGGCGTACGGGTGCGGACCCCCGGTACCCCTCCAGGTGTGCGAGCACCTCCTCCTCGAGGCCGGGGTCGCCGTCGACCCGGTACATGATCTGCAGCGGCTCGCCAGTCACCGTGCCGCCCCTGTGGACGCGTGCCCCCAGCCAGCGCCGGAACGCCTCGGCCTCGTCCTCCAGCCCCAGGTCGAGCAGGGCCTTGACCGACAGCGAGGCGTCGCGCACCCAGGTGTAGCGGTAGTCCCAGTTCCGTTCCCCGCCGATCCGCTCGGGCAGGCCCATGGTGACGGCGGCCACCGGGGCGCCGGTGGGTGCGTACGTCATGAGCTTGAGGGTGATCGCCGACCGGTTGACCATCTGCTGCCAGCGCCCGCGGTAACGGCTGCGGCTCAGCCAGCGGTGCCAGTGGTCGTACGTGGACCGGAAGGCCCGGCGGAGTTCCGGCTCGGTCAGCGGCTCGGGCGGCCCGGCGGCCGGGTCGTGGCAGACCGTCAGCACGGCCGCGGCGAGCCCGCCCTGTCCCAGCTCCGCCTCGCCCCGGACGCCCTTCCCGTCCCGCCATATCCGTACCGGCCCGCTGACCTGTAGGAACGCCGAAATCTCGGGTGCCTCGAACCGTGCGGTGTCCGCCTCGACCGCCAGGCGGTGCCCGGCGCGCCCGTAGTCGAACGAGGGCCGGCAGTCGATCGCGAACCGGACGGTACCGCGGGTGACGCGCAGGATCCGGATGATCCGTTGCCGGCCGGGGGGCGCCTCGGCCTCCCCCAGCGGCATGAAGTCGACGACCTCGCCGACCCCTTCCGCGGTCATGAACCGGGTGACGAGGACGGCGGTGTCGGCCAGGTACAGCTGGCGGGTGACGGGGTCGCGTGCCTCGGCCGCGATGGCGAAGTGCCCGCCGCCGTCGTGGTCGAGCAGGGAGGCGAACAGGCTGGGCGAGTCGAAGCGCGGGGCGCAGAACCAGTCGAGCACCCCCTCGGAGGAGACGAGCGCGGCCGTCCGCAGGTCCCCGATCAGCCCGTGGTCCCCGATCGGGGGATATCGGCGTCGGCGCATGGCGCTCCCTCCACAGGCGCGGCCGGTCCACCTCTCACGCTACGGTCACGACTGCCCCCGGGCACCCGGTACGCCGTCCGTCCCCGGCGCGGTGCCTTCGGTTCGGTCGGCCTCCCGGGCCTTGACCAGCCCGCTCTCGTAGGCGAACACGATCGCCTGGGCGCGGTCGCGGGCCGAGATCTTGTCGAGGATCCGGCTCACATGGGTCTTGACCGTCTGCTCCGCCAGGAACAGCTCTCCCGCGATCTCCGCGTTCGACCGGCCCCGGGCGACGTGGACGAGGACCTCGGTCTCGCGGGGGGTCAGCCCGTGCAGCCGGCCCTCGGCGGCGCGGACCGGGGGGCGGCTGCGGACGAAGCCCTCGATCAGGCGCCGGGTGACCCGGGGGGACAGCAGTGCCTCGCCGGCCGCGACGACCCGTACGGCCTGGATGAGGTCGGCGGGCGGGGCGTCCTTGAGGAGGAACCCGCTGGCTCCGGCGGCCAGCGCGTCGTACACGTAGTCGTCGATGTCGAAGGTCGTGAGCATCAGGACCCGGGGGCAGTACCCCGTTCCGGGCGGCGGGTCCATGAGGCGCCGCGTGGCCTCCAGGCCGTCCAGGACCGGCATCCGCACGTCCATGAGGACCACGTCGGGGCGGTGCGCGGCGCAGAGCTCGACGCCCTCCTGGCCGTTGCCCGCCTCACCGACGACCTCGATGTCGGGCTGCGCGTTCAGCAGGGCGCCGAACCCCGCGCGGATCATTGCCTGGTCGTCGACGACGAGCACTCTGATGGTCACGGCGTTCCTGAAGTAGTCGGAGTCGGGGTCGGGGTCGGGGTCGGGGCGGGAGCCGGAGGCAGGGGCAGGACCGCGGTGACCCGGAAGCCGCCCTCGGCCAGGGCCTCGGCGGTGAACTCGCCGTCCAGCATGGCGACCCGTTCCCGCATCCCGACCAGGCCGTGGCCGCCCGCCCGCGGTTCCACGGGCTCCACGGCGCGGCGCGGCTGCGCCGGCGGCGAGTTGACCACGCTGACGTGCAGTGCGTCCGCGGCCTGCCGGACCCTGACGTCCGCGCGGGCGCCGGGCGCGTGGCGGACCACGTTGCTCAACGCCTCCTGGACCAGGCGGTAGGCGGACAGGCCGACGGCGGCGGGCAGGTCTTCGACCTGGCCGGCCAGCTCCAGCCGGGCGTCGACCCCGGCACGGCGCGTCGTCTCCACGAGGGCGGGCAGGTCCTGAGGCCCGGGCTGCGGGGTGTTCTCGCCGTCCGGTGACTCCTCGTTGCGCAGGACGTGCAGCAGGCGCCGCATCTCGGCCAGCGAGCGGCGCGCCTCGGCGGCGATCGCGCCGAACTCCTCGGCGGCGCCCGGCGAGACGTCGGCGACCCGGTAGGGCGCGCTGTCGGCCTGGACGGTGATCACGGACATGTGGTGGGCCACCACGTCGTGGAGCTCCCGGGCTATGCGGGCCCGTTCCTGCAGGAGGGAGGCCCTGGCCTCCTCGGCGGCGCCGCGCTCCTCGGCCAGCGCGAGGCGGGCCTGGACGTCGCCCCGGCTGCGGACGGCGTTCACGGTGACGGCGGCGACCGCGAGGATGACGGTCAGCGGGAGCAGTGCGTACC
>NZ_JZWV01001016.1 GCF_000966975.1 Streptomyces katrae
CCCGTACACGGAGCGGCGCAGCGTGACGCGGGCCTGCAGCTGGTCGGCGAGGTGGCCCACGACGAAGAGGCCCAGGCGGTGGGCGTTCTCGGCGAGGACGGAGTAGGGCGGCGCCGAGTGCAGGCGCTCGTTCATGGCCTCGTACCCGGCGGGCGAGACGCGCGGGCCGCGGTCCTCGATCTCGACGGACAGCCCGTCGGCGACGAGTTCGGCGCGGACGACCACCTTCGAGCGGGGCGGCGAGAACCGGGTCGCGTTGTCCAGGAGTTCCGCCAGCAGGTGGCTGATCTGGCTGATGGCGTGCGGCTGCACGCTGGCCTCGTCCAGGGCCTGCCGTTCGATGCGGCGGAAGTCCTCGACCTCCGCGGCGGCCTCGCGCAGCAGGTCGGCGACGCGCATGGGGTCGGTGTGGGGGTCGGGGATCTCGCCGCCGGCGAGGATGAGCAGGTTCTCGATCTGGCGCCGCATGCCCACCGTCAGCTGGTCGGAGCGCATCAGCTGGGCCAGGAGCGCCTCGTCGTGGCCGAAGGTGTCCTGGAGGTCCTCGGTCAGGCTCAGCTGCCGGCTGACGAGGTTTCCGGTGCGCGAGGCGATGCCCGAGGCGAACAGGCCGAAGCCGTGCCGTTCGGCGGCGAGCTGCCGGTGTCCGTCGACGGACGCGGCGACCACCCGGGCGAAGGCGTCGGCTATCTGCCCGACCTCGTCCTGGCGCCCGCGCACGGCCGGCAGGGCCGCCTCGTCGACGGCCTCGCCGCGCTGGAGGCGTGCCACCACGTCGGGCAGGGTCTCCTCGGCGATGGCGACGGTCCGCGTGTGGAGCCGGCCGAGCCGGCGCAGGACCGACCGCGTGGTGAGCACGACGACCGCGGTGACCAGGAGCAGGGAGCCGCCGCTGGCCGCGATCAGCCAGGAGACCTCGGCTTCGAGTTCGGAGGCCGTCGCGTCGGCGTCGTCGAACACGCTGCGGGCCCGGTCGGTGTTGAGCGCGGCGAGGCCCGGTGCGAACGTGCGGTAGGCGGCGGACCAGTCGCCGACGTCGGCCGGCAGCTTCACACCGGTCGCGGTGTCCTTGTGGTTGGCGATGACCGCGTTCTCGATGCGGAGCTTGGTCTGCCAGGCCTGCGAACCGGTCAGCTTGTCGTACGAGGCCAGTTCGGCGGGCGGGAGGTACGGCACGATCCAGGTGTCGTACAGGTACCGGTGGCTGCCGACGGCGTCGAGGAACTGGGAGAAGCCGGTGGCCGCGAGTTCACGGGAGGGTCCGGCCAGTGCGAGGGCCGTGTCCTCGCGGGTGACCATCTCGGTGGCCGAGAACAGGGAGACGGCCAGCCTGCTCTCCTGGGAGAGTTCGGCGTCCTCCGGGTGGCTGAACTCGTCCTGGTAGGCGCGGATGATGTCGTCGATCACGCCGGTGTAGTAGCCGACCGCCTGCTCGGCGCTGCCGCTGTGGGCGTCCACGCGCTTGCGGTAGGAGGCCAGCAGGTCGAGGCGTCCGCTGACGGCCTCCAGGCGTCCCCCGGCGGGGCCGTCGGGTCCGCGTTCCGAGCCCTGCTCGGGGTCGCTGCCGGTGCCCGACGCACGGCGGAACTCGGCGGCCGCCCGGTCGGTTTCGGCTCGTTTGTCGCGCAGGGCCTCGTCGGTGACGGGCGAGCCGGCCCACCGGGCCGCCGTCATCGCGCGCTCGGCCTGCAGCTCGTTCATCAGCCTGACCAGCGGCACCCCGATCCGTTGGCCTGCCTCGACGTCGGCGCGCAGGTGCTCCGAACGGACCAGCAGGCGCTGGGCGGTGACGGCGGTCTGGGTGCCCATCGCCACGGTGGGGACGACGGCCAGGCAGACCAGCAGCGTACGCAGGCGTACGGTGCGGCGGCGCCGGACGGGCGGCGGGCTCGGCGGGCCTTCGGGTGCCATCGCAGACATCGGTCCTCGGGAGCGGCGGAGGCGGGCCTGGACGCGGGCATGGGGGAACTGCCGACACGGCCCTGTGGGGTGGGGATGCCGATCATATCCAGCCAGTCCGAATAAACGGAGACCCTACTTCCACACTGTGGTGCGGCAGGGTCCCCGGGCCGCCGTCCGCGGGCCGTCCGCCTTCCCGGAGGGTCAGCGCAGGGACTCCTTCGG
>NZ_JZWV01001017.1 GCF_000966975.1 Streptomyces katrae
GTCAGCGCAGGGACTCCTTCGGGGGGCGCTCGCGCAGGGCCCCGTAGCCGATGAAGTAGGCGGGGACGCGATTCAGCCAGCGGGATTCCGTGACCAGTTCCGTCAGGCGCTGGGCGCGCCGGGGATCGCCGAAGGCGGTCCGGCCCGCCAGCAGGGGTTCGATGACCTGGGCGTGGGCCAGGCGCTGGAGGCCCTGGGTGGCCACCGTGGTGGGCCAGCGGCGCAGTTGGACGCGGCGCACGTCGTGGAGCCCGACCGTGCCCTCGCGCAGCGGGCGCACCAGGTGGCGGGCCGCGGCCACCGCGTCCTGGACGGCGAGGTTGATGCCGATGCCGAAGACGGGCGACATGGCGTGGGCGGCGTCCCCGATGCACAGCAGCCCCGGCCTGTGCCAGCGGCGCAGCCGGTCGAGCCGTACGTCGAGGAGTTTGACCTCGTCCCAGGAGGTGACGGAACCGGCGCGGTCGGCCAGCCACGGTACGGCCTGCGTGAAGCGGGTCATGAACCGCTCCAGCCCCTCGGCGCGGCGCTCGGCGTCCGTGCCCTTGGGGATGAGGGCGGCGCACTGCCAGTAGTCGCCGCGGTCGATGAGCGCGGTGAAGAAGCGGTCGCCGAGGCCGCCGACGAGCCCGCTGGGGTCGTCCTCGCTGCGCGGCAGGCGGAACCACCAGGCGTCCATGGGGCAGGGGAAGCCCTCCAGGCCGAGTTCCGGCAGGGCCCGGGCGAGCGAGCCCCGGCCGTCGCAGGCCACGGTGAGGGTGGCCCGCAGCTCGCCGGTACGGCCGTCGGCGGTGCGGTAGCGCACCCCCGTGACCCGGCCGCGGTCCATGAGGAACGAGGTCGCCCCGGTGTCCATGCGCAGCCGGAAGGAGGGTTCCTTGCCCGCTTCGTCGGCGAGGAGGTCGAGGAGGTCCCACTGGGGCACCATCGCGATGTAGTTGTAAGTGCCGTGCAGGGCCGCGAGGTTGCCCACCGTCACGAGCGAGCGGTCCGGCCCGATGGGCAGCTGGACGGAGCTCACGCGGCGCTGCGGCAGCCGGGCGAAGCGTTCGGCGAGGCCGATGTCCTCCAGGAGCGAGAGCGTCGACGGGTGCACGGTGTCGCCGCGGAAGTCCCGCAGGAAGTCACCGTGTTTCTCCAGGACCGTCACCTCCACCCCGGCCCGGGCCAGCAGCAGCCCCAGCACCATGCCGGCGGGCCCTCCTCCCACGACGCAGCACGTCGTGCGTTCCTGTTCCACCCCGGCACCCCTCTCGGGTAGCTCGGGCGCTCGGTCCGGGCCGCCCGAGGTGACGACTCACAGGTAGGTGACTAGCATGGTCAGAAGACGGCCGCCACCGCGGAAGCAGGTAATTCACCTGTGGTGACGCAGACGGCCGGGTGAATGAGCGGTCCCGCCCATGGGTCCGTGGCCCGATCGGCCACGTTGACGGCGGATGCGCCCCCTGCACGTTTATCGGGTAAGGCAAAAACTCCGTTCTGCTGGCGAAAGGAGGAGGACACCGTTTCGCGCCGTGCGTACGGCGCAGTACGAGAAGGGTTACCCACCATGCAAGCACTGAGAGTGAAGCGGCTCTTCGCGGCCTCCGCGATCGGCGTCCTGCTGGCCGGCGGCGCCGCCATGGGCGCGGCGGGCACGGCCTCCGCGGCGGTTCCGACCCACGCGGTCGCCTACAGCCACGGTGGCGGCGGCTGGGACGACGACGACGACTGGGGCGGTCACGGCCACGGCTGGTACGACGACGATGACGACTGGGGCGGAGGGTACGACGACTGCGGCTGAACGGCCGGAAGTCGACGAGCTGTACGGGCCGCCGAGCCGACGGTCCGTACAGTGACGTCTCCGTGTTCGCCCATGGGGCGGGTCAGCGGCGCGGGGCTGCCGGGCGGGCCGTGGCGCGGGGGCCGTAGCGGTCGTAGTAGTCCAGGAGGAGGCCGGACTCCTCCAGGACGGCGTCGGCCCAGCCTCGGTCCAGTCCGGGCGGCGCGGGGCGGGTGGCGACGGCGCAGGCACCGATGAGCATGCCCGCGTAGACGAGGTCGGAGTGGAGGTTGCTGATGCTGTCCGTCTCGTGGAAGTTGACCGGCCGGCCGCCGGCCAGCACCGTGACGTCGACCCCGCCCGGCAGGACGTGGGTGCTGGAGGAGGGGCGGGTCACCGGGTCGCCTTCGGCCAGGGCTTCGAGGGCGGGGAGGTCGAACTCGATGTCGCGGCTGCTGACGCTCGCCAGGTAGGCGGGGCGGCGCAGGGAGCGGAACTCCCGGGTGGACATGCTGGTGCGGCCGGTGACGCCGAAGACGAGCAGCGGCTCGTGCCGGTCCAGCAGGGCGGGCAGGTCCCGGTCGGTGACGTAGCCGCTCTCGTGGGCGTCGATGAGCTGGAGTATGTCGGCGTCGTGGACGGCGACCCGCATCCGGCGCTGGGTGAGCAGGGCGGCGATCTGGGCGCCCACGTTGCCGTAGCCGACGACCAGCGCGGGCTGGCCCTCGATCTTCAGGGCGGGCAGCAGGTCCAGGGCGGTGGTGACGGCCTTCTCGGCGATCCAGTACGACTCGATGCGCCCCTTCAGCCGGGACTGGGCCACCGAGAACACCGGGAAGGGGAGTTCCGGCTCGCGGCCCTGGAGCTTGTAGATCCCGGACATGGTCTGCTCCACCACCCCCGCCCAGTCCCCCGGACCTGCCGGGGCGCCGCCGCCGGCGCGGGCCTGGTCCAGCAGGGCGGGTGCGACGTAACCCCCGTCGTCCAGGGCGAGGCAGCGCAGGCCCCTGCGGCGGGCCCGCTCGGTGTGCTCGCGTACGGCGGCCGGGTCCGCCGCGTCGACGACGCGGACGCCCTGTTCGACGAGGTGCCCGTGGACGCGGTGGCGCCACTGGTACGCGTAGTCCTTGCGCAGGACCGTCATCGCGTCGAGCGGGGCACCCAGTTCGGCGAGGCAGCCGACGAGGTGGACGAGGTCCGTGAGGAAGTGGCCGGTGACCAGCACCGCGAACCCCTCCAGGGGCCGGCCGGGACGCAGCCGTTCGACGGCCGCGCTCATCAGCGGCAGCTCGCCCGCGACGCGCACCACCTCGAGGGCGGAGAGGGCCTGACGGTGCCAGACCTCGGCCCAGCGCTCCAGCGCGGCCGGCGAGGGGGTCGCGCCGTGGCCGGAGAGGCGCAGGTTCAGGCGGAGCAGGGGGGAGCCGGCGCCGTCGCGGCGCATCTCGGTGGAGACGTACATCGCCGCGTGCAGGCCCGGTTCGAGGCGGGCGGTCAGCTCTCCGCCGGTGTGGGTGAGCACGGTGTCCGGGCCGGCGGCCTCGCACAGGCGCCGGGCCGCGCGGCGCAGGAGGCGGGGGCCGTCCTCGGGGTCGCCGGCCACCTCGACTGCGGTCGCCGCGAAGGAGACCGGGCCGTCGCCGCGGTGGTCCGGGCGCGGGGCGGTCAGGGTAGTCGATTCTCGGTCCACTGGAATTCCCATTCGTTCCGCCCTGCTCACGAATTCGGCGACGCTTTTCTGGGCGCCCTGCCGGGAGAAAGGGTCAGCAGGGCACAGGAATGAGAATACGGTCATGCCGGAAATGGCCACCGCATTACGGGTCGAACCACCCTCGAATCCCCCTGGAATTTCGCGGCGGTCCGGGACGTACGCCCCATACTCGAGCGACCGATTCCCCGTCCGAGGAGGACCCCGTGCCCACGGCACAAGAATGCATAGCCGCCCGCGGCCTGGAGCCGCACGTGGAGGGCGGGTATTTCAGGCGGACGTTCCAGGCGGACCACCGCCCTCCGACCACGACCCCGGCGGGCGACCGTTTCACCCTGACGTCGATCCACTATCTGCTCACGCATTGGTCGCCGGTCGGGCACTGGCACCTCAACCGGTCCGACATCCTGCATTTCCACCACCACGGCGATCCGATCACCTATCACCTGCTGCATCCGGACGGCCGGTACGAGACCGCCGTCCTCGGGCAGGACGCGGGGCGGGGCGAGGTGCTCACCCTGGCCGTTCCCGGAGGGGTGTGGAAGGCGTCCCACCTCACCGCCGGGGACCACGGGCTGATCAGTGAGGCCGTCGCGCCGGGGTTCGACTTCGCCGACATGACCCTGGGCCGTCCCGACGAGCTGGTGGCGCTGTTCCCGGACCACGAGGACCTCGTACGCCGCTACTGCCGCCCCGAGGGCCCGGACTCCTCCGCCGGCTGAGGCGGCGCCGGAGGGCGGACACAGGGGTGCACAGTCGTTTACCGTGGGGGTGAACAATCGTGCACCCCTCCTTGGTGTTCCGCTCTCCTCCCCCCGTCTGGAGCAGCATGCCCTCCGCGATAGCCGCCGGCCGGCCCTCCCCGCACGCCCGGCTCGTCGTACCCGTCCTCGCCTTCTGCGGCATGGTCGTCGCCGTGATGCAGACCCTGGTGGTCCCGCTGCTGCCGCACGTCCCCGCGCTGACGGGCGCGAGCCCGGGGGCCGCCGGCTGGCTGGTGACCATCACCCTCCTCACCGGGGCCGTCTTCACCCCGGTCCTGGGGCGGGTCGGGGACATGTACGGCAAGCGGCGGGTGCTGCTGGCCTCGCTCGGCGTCCTGACCCTGGGCTCGGTGCTGTGCGCGGTCAGCTCCGACATCGGTGTGCTGATCGCCGGCCGGGGCCTGCAGGGCGCCGCGCTCGCGGTGATCCCGCTGGGCATCAGCATCATCCGCGACGAGCTGCCCGTCGAGCGGGTGCTGCCCTCGATCGCCCTGATGAGCTCGACCCTCGGCATCGGCGCGGCGATCGGCCTGCCGGTGGCCGCCGTGGTCATGGAGAACTCCGACTGGCACACGATGTTCTGGGCGTCGGCCGCGCTCGGCCTGCTCGACCTGCTCCTGGTGCTGCGGATCGTCCCGGAGTCCCCGGTCCGCTCCCCCGGCCGCTTCGACCTCCCGGGCACCCTCGGCCTGACCGGCTGCCTCGTCGGACTGCTCCTCGCCATCACCCGGGGAGCCGACTGGGGCTGGGGCTCGGCGCGCACGCTGGGCCTGCTCGGCGCGTCGGTCGCCGTGGGCCTGCTCTGGGGCCGGTACGAGCTGCGCACCCGCTCGCCCATGGTGGACCTGCGGGTCTCGGCGCGGCCCGCAGTGCTCCTGACCAACGTCGCGGCGCTGCTGATCGGTTTCTCCTTCTACGCCAACTCCCTCGTCACGGGCCAGATGGTGCAGGAGCCCACCAGCACGGGGTACGGGATCGGCGCGTCCATGGTGGTCAGCGGCCTGTGTCTGCTGCCCGGCGGTCTGGCGATGGTCGCCCTCTCCCCCGTCTCCGCGCGGATCTCGGCCGCGTACGGGCCCCGGACCGCCCTCGCGCTCGCCTCCGTCGTCATGGCCGCCGGGTACGCGGTCCGTTTCTTCACCAGCCACAGCCTCTGGATGATCGTGGCGGGCGCCACCGTCGTCTCCTCCGGCACGGCGATCGCCTACTCGGCGCTGCCCGCCCTGGTCATGCGGGCCGTGCCGGTGGGCGAGACGGCCGCGGCCAACGGCCTCAACACCCTGATGCGGTCGGTCGGGCAGGCCTGCTGCAGTGCGGTGGTCGCCGCCGTGCTGGCCCATCTGACGTTCACCGCGGGCGGGCGCACCGCCCCGACCCTGCACGCGTACCTGCTGGTCTTCCTGATCGCCGGCGCGACGGCGCTCGCCGCGCTCGCCGCCACGCTGTTCCTGCCGTCTGACCGGCCGCGCGAGCGGGGCGCGCAGGAGGGTACGGTCACGGTGTCAGCGTCCGAGACCGCCGCCCGGGAGAGCGCATGAGCACCACCGACGGATCCGCCTCCGCGCGGGCCGCCACCTCCGGGGACGAGGCGGGTGCCGGGAGCGGACGGGACGCCATCGTGCGGGCCGCGCGCCGGGCGTTCACGCTGCGGCCGTACGCCGAGGTCACCATGCGCGGCATCGCCGCCGACGCCGGGGTGAGCCCGTCGCTGATCGTGAAGCGGTTCGGCAGCAAGGAGGCCCTGTTCAACACGGTCGCCGACTTCGGGGCGGCCGCCGACGCCCTGTTCGCCGCTCCGCCCCCGGAGCTCGGGCGGCACCTGGTCCTGACGATGGTGGACCTGCGGGAGCGTTTCGGCGGTGACCCGCTGCTGCGGGTGGTGTTCTCGCTCGGCATCGAGGACGAGCGCACCCTGCTGCGGGCGCGTTTCCGTGAGCAGGTCACCGACCGGCTGGCCCGGGCCCTGACAGGGCCGGACGCCGCGCTGCGCGCCGAGCTGATCGCCGGCCAGCTGCTGGGGCTGGGCGCGACCCTGAGCCTGCACCGCCCGGACGGGGCGGGCGCGCACACGAGCGCCGAACGCCTGGCCGACCTGTACGCGCCGGGCCTCCAACGCCTCGTCGACGGCGCCTGACGGCCCGCGCGGGACGGCCCGCGGCGTACGGCCGTCAGGCGGACGGCGCCTCAGGCCGTCCCGAAGCAGGTGACCAGGGTGCGCGGCAGGTAGTCCGTGTCGACCGCCGGTGTCCAGCCGTGGGTCCGGTACGCGAGCGCGGCCAGGGCGAGCGGCAGCAGCGGGAGGAGGCTGCGCGGCCGGGTGACGGGGCCGGGCTGGGCGCTGTGGTGCAGCAGGAGGGCGGCCAGCTCGGTGTCGAAGGCCTCACGGTCGCCGGCGGCCAGGGCGCGCAGCACCCGCAGCCCCATGGCGTCGCCCCGCCCCAGGAGGCCGTCCTCACCTTCCCCGGCCCGCACGCGCATCCGTTCCAGCCCGGCGTCGATGGCGGCGAGCTTCGCCCGGGCGCTCGCCGGATACTCCTCGTCCTCGTCCCCGGTGTCCCCGACGACCTGGGCCATGAACCCCTTGACGAGCTCCATGGCGGGGCTGCCCGGGGCGTTCTCCTCCCATTCCTGGCGGGCGAAGTGGAAGGCCTCGCCGTTCGCCGGGACCGTGTCGGCGAGGATCGCGAGGCAGAACGCGTTGTTCCACTCCGTGGGGGTGACCCCGTCCAGCTCGTCGCGCTCGCCACCGGGCCGGTAGCTCATCCCGAAGTTCACGTGGTCGAGGAAGATGTGGAAGGAGTCGTAGGTGTTGTACGCGGCGTACGCGACCGCGCCGGCCGCGGCCGCGGCGGCGTCCTTCAGGCAGGCCTCGGCCTCCGGGGTGTCGAGGGCGGGCGCCCCGACGGACAGCGCGCCCAGGTGGTCGAGGAGTTCCTCCGAGAGCAGCTGCCACTCGTACGTGGCCATCCGCCCGCCCCGCGACATCGTGCGGACCTGTCCCCCGAACCGGTTCTCGAAATCCTCCAGGGCCGCCGAAACGGCCGCTCCGTCCACCTGATGACGCTCTATCCGCACAGCACCGCTCCTTGATAACCGACTGGTCTCCAGCCTAGGCCCCGGGTCCGACAACGGCCGGGGGGAGGGCCGTCAGGTGCCGTGGGGCGGGGGCGGCAGCGGGGGGAGGGCCGGTTCGTCCAGCCAGGCCGCGCAGAGCCCGTCCGTCGGCCCGTCCGCGTAGCGGGCCACATGGGCGGT
>NZ_JZWV01001018.1 GCF_000966975.1 Streptomyces katrae
CCCCAGGGAATCGGCCCGTCCTCGGACCGAAGGGTGCCCGTCGGGCCGTCCTCGCCCGCCGTCGCCAGGGCGACCGCCACGGCCGCGCCCTCCTGCGCCGTGCGAGGACCGCTGTGGCGGTTGAGGTCGGTCGCGCAGTAGCCGGGACTCACCGCGTTGACCAGGATCCCTTCCGCGCGCAGTTCATTGGCGTAAAGCACGGTGACCGCGTTCAGTGCGCTCTTCGAGGTGGAGTACGGGAGGAGGGTCGAGGTGTAGGCGGACCACGGGCTGTCCGGGTCGGCCAGGTGGGTGAGGGAGCCGAGTTCGCTGGACATGTTGACGATGCGTGCGGCGGCGGACCGGCGGAGCAGGGGGAGCATGGCGTGGGTCACCGCGATGGCGCCGAACACGTTGGTCTCGTAGACCTCCCGGACGGTGGCGGCCGGGGTCTCACTCGGCTTCTGCTGTCCGGTGGCGATCGCGGCGTTGTTGACGAGGATGTCGAGGCGGCCGAACGTGTCGTCGATGTGCCGGGCGGCGGCCCGGACGGAGTTCTCGTCGGTGACGTCCAGCGGAACGAACCGTACGTCGGCGCCGTCGGCGCGGAGCTCCTCGGCCGCCGCCTCGCCGCGCTCGGCGTTGCGGGCGCCGATCAGCACGGTGATGCCGAGGGCCGCGAGCCTGCGCGCCGTTTCCTTGCCGATGCCCTTGTTCGCGCCGGTGATCAGAGCGGTCTTCTGTGAAGTCGTCATGACACCCAGCCTCCCCTCGACCAGGGGCGGGAGGGAAAGACCGGATGGCTCTGGATCTATAGTCCACGGATATGAGTGAGCTAGAGGTGCGGGAGCTGAGGTACTTCATCGCGGTCGCCGAGGAACTGAACTTCAGCCGGGCCGCGCAACGCCTGGGGATGGCGCAGCCCCCGCTGTCGAAGGCGATCGCTCAGATGGAGTCCCGGCTCGGGGTACGCCTGCTGGAGCGCACCACCCGGCAGGTACGGCTGACCGACGCCGGTCAGGTGCTGCTCGGCCAGGCCCGGATCGCGGTCGACGCGGTGCACGCGGCGGCCCGGCGTACCCGCCGGGCCGGTCAGCCGGCGCCCCAGCTCGTCGTGGCGGTCAAACCGGGAGGCGATGCCGGGCTGTTGCGGGAGATCCTCGCCGCCTACCGGGAATCGGGTACCCGTCTGCCGCCGCCCGAAGTCCTCGTCGGCGGCAGCGGAGAGCCGATCGCCATGCTGCGGGACGGCCGTGCCGACGTGGCGCTGCTGCGCAGCCCGTTCGACGGTCAAGGGCTGGATTCCCAGACGCTCGTGATCGAGCCGCGCCTGGCCGTCCTGCCCGCCGGGCACCCGCTGGCCGGACGCCGGCGGCTGCGGCTGGCCGACCTCCAGGGCGAACCGATCCCGCGCTGGAAGGGGGCCGCCCCCTCCCACACCGCCTACTACACGGGATGCGACGGAGCGGAAGCGGGCGGGGGCCCCACGGGACCGGCTCCGGCGGCTGACGCTCCTGAGGGGCCGCTCGTGGCCGGCGTCGAGCAACTCCTGGAGGTGGTCGCGCTGGGCCAGGCGGTGGCGTTCCTGGCGCTCTCCACCACCGAGCGGCACCAGCGCCCGGACATCGCGTACCGGCCGGTCACCGGCCTCAGCCCCAGTGAGGTGGTGGTCGCCTGGCCGGAGACCTCCAGGTCCCCGGCCGTCGCCGCCTTCGTCCGAGCCGCGCACGAGGTCGCCGCCCACCACCCCGACCACTTGGCCTCACTGGCCCACTGACCTTCCGACCTGCTGCCCGCGGACTGCGTCACGTGGGCGCTCGGTTGGACCGGCCTGCTATTCCTCCGGGTCCCAGGCGCTGAGCTGCTCGAAGACACGTCGGTCGCCCTCGGTCTTCAGGGAGTCGACCGGGATACGGTCGTACAGGCTGAGGACCAGCTCGCCGGCCGTGCCCTCCATGGAGAAGAAGGCGACGGCCGGGTCCGGGGCCTGGCCGGCTGCGGTGGCCGGCGTGCCGCCGGGCCCGGGGAGGCGGGTGCTCCGTGCGCCGTCGGCGGAGAGCGAGAGGCGCCAGGAGCGGCCCTCGGAGGCGTGGAAGTCGATGGCGGCGGGCTGGTGCGGCCACGCACTTGTCGTGGCGACGCAGGTGGACAGGAACTCCTCGACACCGTCGAGCGCCACCTCGTCCGGCAGCGGTTGCGGGGCACCTACGGTGATCTGGGCGTCGTACGTGTGCACCGCCATCTGCTGGAGCTGGTGCCTGGCTACGGCAGCGGCGGTATGGGGCGACTGCAACGTCTCCCACCACGCCCAGCAACCGCGGTCCGGGCCGGCCTTCCGCAATGCGTCCAGCAGCTGGTCCGTGGACTCCGCCAGCCAGGCCAGCAGGGCCTCGCGCTCCCGAGGCGCGGCCGGGGCGGCCTCCGCCGCCGACTTGGCCGGAGCAGGCCCCGCGGCGACGGTGGCAGCCCAGTCGCGGCGTCCCTCACCGATGTGCTGCGCCAGATCGAACAGCGTCCACTCGGGGCAGGTCGGCACCTGCACGTCGAGGCCGGGCGCGGAGGCGACCGCGGCGCGGAAGGCAGCCGACCGTTCGTCGATCAGTCGCAGCAGAACGGGGAATTCGAGTGTCATCGTCGTCACGCTGGATCTCTATCACCGCGTTCCGGCAATCGGACAGCGATTTTCACCGCCCGTCACAGCATTCGGTCGACCAGGCCGTCGACGTACTCCGGGGTGAGCTCCGTGCCGAACAGGACGCGGATGTACATCGGGGCCAGGATGTGGTCCAGCACGTCGAACGCGTCGAGTGCCGGCTCGCCACGGTCGCGGGCGCGATCGAGCATGCCCTGCAGTTGCCGGGTGCGTTCGGCGCGGAGGCTCTCGCCCGCCTGCCGGCCCCGCTCCCCGCTGCTGGACAGGGCGATGGCCAGGTGCAGCACCGCCGGGCCGTCGGGTCCGGTGATCTCGCGGGCCACCTGGGCCGCGTACGTGCGCAGGTCGCCGGACAGGGTCCCGGTGTCGGGCATCGGTGACTGCGTGTTGAGGCGGGTGAGCGCCACCTCGCTGAGCAGGGTCTCCAGGCTGCCCCACCGGCGGTAGATGCTGCTGTCGGCCACCCCCGCGCGGGCCGCCACCTCGCCGACGGTGAAATTGCCGTAGCCGCGCTCGCTGATCAGCTCGGTGACGGCCTGGTGCACCTGCGCAGCGACACGGGCGCTGCGCCCGCCGGGCCGCCGGGCCCGCTCCTTCTCGTTCATACCCCCACCTTAACGCAGCCAGCACTTGCGTTTACGAGTGACACCCCCCTACAGTCGCCTAACGCAGTCGCTGACTGCTTTAAAGCGCTCGGGTGCGCCACCGGCCCGCCGGCCACGGCCGGGCAGGACGGGGCACGACCAACGATCGAGAGGAATCCCCCATGACGGCTTCACCTGCGGCCGTGGGCAGTCGTTCACACCGGGCCGTGCTGCTCACGGTGACCTGCCTGGGCCAGTTCATGGTCCTGCTCGACAACACGATCGTCGGCGCCGCGCTGCCCGATATGCAGGGCCGGCTGCACACCCAGCTGACCGGTCTGCAATGGATCGTCGACGCGTACGTGCTGCTGGTCGCCATGCTGCTGCTGTCCGGCGGTGTCTTCGCCGACCGGTTCGGCCGCAAGCGGGTGTACCTGACGGGCGTGGCGGTGTTCACCGCCGCGTCGGTGCTGTGCAGCCTCGCGCCCTCACTCGGATGGCTGGTCACCGGCCGGGTGTTGCAGGGCATCGGGGCCGCCGCGCTGAGCCCGGCCTCGCTGGCGCTGCTCGCCGCCGCCTATCCGGTGCCGCGGGAACGCGTCAAGGCGATCGGGCTGTGGGCCGGACTCAGCGGGATCGGCCTGGCCGCGGGACCCGTGGCCGGCGGTGCGCTGACGGACGCTTTCGGCTGGCCGGCCATCTTCCTGGTCAATCTGCCCATCGGCGTGGTCCTCCTGCTGGCCGGTCTGCGCAGCCTCGAGGAGACCCGCAATCCCGGCGCCCCCGCGATCGACGTCCCGGGGACGGTGCTGTCCGTGCTGGGTGTGGGGACGATGACCTACGGGCTGATCGAGGGCGGTGCCCGCGGCTGGACCTCGCCGCCGATCCTGGGCAGCTTCACCGCAGCGCTGATCCTCCTCGCCGCCTTCGTGGCCGTCGAAGCGCGCCGCTCCGCGCCGATGCTGCCGCTGCGGCTGTTCCGGCAGCGGCTGTTCACCGTGTCCAACACCGCCATGGTCGTGGTCGGGTTCGCCCTCATGGGCTCGTCGTTCTTCTTCTCCCAGTTCTTCGTGTACGTGCAGGGCAGTTCGGTGCTGGGCGCCGGACTGCGGACCCTGCCGTTGTCCCTCGCCATGGTGGTCGTCAGCCCGTACGCGGGCCGGCTCGCCGCCCGGTACGGCTACCGCGTCGTGGTGACCACCGGCCTGGCCCTGGCCGGCCTGGGACTGCTGGCGCTCGGCATGGTGCACGCGGACACCGGCTACGGGAACGTGTGGTGGCGGCTGGCGACCGTCGGCACCGGCTTCGCCCTGACCATGTCCCCGCTGACGGGAGCCGCCATCCAGGCGGTCAGCGCGCAGGAAGGCGGCCTCGCCTCGGGCATCAGCAGCACCACCCGCCAGATCGGCGCGGTGCTCGGCGTGGCGGTGCTCGGAGCCGTCGTCCGCACCCGGCAGGCCGACGGCGCCTCCTTCGAGACCGGCCTCGACAACGCCTTCCTCGCAGCCGGCGCCGTCACCCTGGCCGCCGCCGTGTTCACCGGTCTGTGGCTCACGAGGTCCAAGGCCGCGGAAGGCTCCACGGCCCCGCAAGCGGCCACCGCTCCACGTCCGGCCACCACCTCGGACGAAGCGTCCGCGAACAGCCCGCGTTAGGCCAGGATCATCCCATCGTCCGTTTCTGCCGTATCCGGTCCACACCCCACTGAAGAGGAAACGCCGCCACGATGCCACCCGTTCCCGCCGGCCCCGCTGACCCCACCGTGCTCCACCCGATGCCCGAGCACCCGCGCGTCGTCCTGCTCAAGCCGCTGCTGAAGTCGCCGCTGATCGAGGTCGGTGACTTCACCTACTACGACGATCCGGACGATCCGACCGCGTTCGAGACGCGCAACGTCCTGTACCACTACGGGCCCGAGCGGCTCGTCATCGGCAAGTACTGCGCGCTGGGGACGGGCACCCGGTTCATCATGAACGGCGCCAACCACCGCATGGACGGTCCTTCCACCTTCCCGTTCCCGACCATGGGGGGCTCCTGGGCGGAGCACTTCGACCTGATCACCGGCCTGCCCGGCCGGGGCGACACCGTCGTCGGCAACGACGTGTGGTTCGGTCACGGCGCCACGGTCATGCCGGGCGTACGCATTGGGCACGGCGCGATCATCGCCGCCGGTGCGGTGGTCACCGGCGACGTCCCCGACTACGGCATCGTCGGCGGCAACCCCGCCCGGCTCATCCGCACCCGCTACGAGGCCACGGACGTCGCCCGGCTCCTCGCCGTGGCGTGGTGGGACTGGCCGCTCCAGCACATCACCGAACACATCCGCACGATCATGTCCGGCAGCATCGACGACCTGGAGAACGCGGCCCCTTGACCGAACCTCGGCTTCGGCGGAGGCCGGGGCTGTCAGGGGCGGACGAAGGACCGGAGGAGGTGTGCGCTCGGCTTCGGGGCCCGGTCTCGGTCGAACAGCCCGAAGGGAACGGTGTGGCCGTCGAGCCATTCGTAGTTGTCGATGCCGGTCCACAGGTGTACGCCGGTGATGTCCATCCCGCCTGCGATGGCCTGGTGGACCTGTCCCAGGGCGTCGGACAGGTAGGCGGCGCGCTGTGCGTCGCCCTCGCTGCCGAGGCCTATTTCGGCGACGAGGAACTTCTTGCCGGGCAGTTCGGCGTGGAGCGCGTGTCAGCCGGGCGGACCGCCCTGGCGTGCGGGGTCCGGGGTGGGCGGACAGACTGGGCGCATGCCCGTGACGGCGCGGCGGAGGCCGGCGGCCCCTCCCAAGAGGTCGTTCCTGGACAAGGCGGCGTACGTCGCGGCGCCCGGGACCGTCGTCCTCGGGCTGCTGTACTACTTCGGCAACCAGTACAACGAGGCCTACTACCGCTCGTTCGGCGTCCCCCTCAGCGACCTGCCCCTCTCCATTCAGGGCGTCCTCGCGCGCAGCCCGCAGGCCCTCTTCTTCCCCGTCTGGGTGCTGCTCGTCTGCGGGCTCATCGCGCTGCTCGCGCTCGGCCGGCTCGGGCACGCCCTGGCCCGCCCGGAGAACGAGCGGCGGCGCCGCACGGCGTACCGCTCGCTGCTGGCGGTGGGGCTGCTCCTGGGGATCGTCGGGGGCTACCCCGTGTTCTTCCGGGACGACCTGCTCACCTTCCTCCCCGCGAGCTGGCCGCGCTTGCTGCTGCCGCCCCTCGTCGTGGCCCTGGGGGTCACTCTGGCCTTCTTCGCCATCCAGGTGCGCCTCGGGCAGCACGATCCGGGGCGGCGGAGCGCTCGGGTGCGTGACGCCGACCGGCTGTGGCTCGTGGCCGGGGCGTTGCTCCTGGGGATGCTGACCTTGAGCCTGTTCTACGGCGTGTCCCGGTACGCGGCGATGGCGGGGGAAGCGCAGGCGAAGGTGGACGCGGACGACGGTATGAAGCGGTCTCCGGCCGTGGAGCTCCATTCCCGCCTGCGGCTGGTCCATCACGCCCAGGGCATCGAGTTCGAGGACCTGGGCGCCGGGGCCGGACCCTACCGGTACCAGTACAGGGGCTTTC
>NZ_JZWV01001019.1 GCF_000966975.1 Streptomyces katrae
CAGGGGCTTTCGCCTCCTGTTGAAGACCCAGGCCTCCTTCTACCTCGTCCCCCACTACGGCGGGTACAGGAACACCGTGACGGTCGTGCTCCCGGTCGACGACGGCACGGTCCGGCTGGTGACGCGGGGCTCTGTCAGGTGAGCCCGGGCTCAGGTGTGGGGCTTTCGGATTCCTCGGGGGTTTCCGAGGTCTCGGGGGTTTCCGAGGTCTCGGTGGGCTCCGGGGTCGGGGACCCGGTGGCCGTCTCCGTCGCGGCCTCGACGGCCTCACCGGTCAGCGTCACCGAGAACATGGGCCCCTCCGCGGTCGGAGCGATGACCGTCCCCGTCCAGGTGCCGGCCTCCTGGGCGGTGTGGCTGACCTGGACGCTGCACGTCTGCTGGGGCTGGAGCGTGACGCCGCTGCAGCCGTCCTTGACGATCGAGAGGTCCCCGCTCTCGGACGTGGCCCTCAGCGGCTGGACGGTCAGGGGCACCTGCTGGTCGTTGGAGAGCTCCATGGTGCCTCCGGCAGGCTCGTCCAGCTGCGCCCTCGGCAGGGCGACCGTCGAGGCAGTGCCGGAGTCCGAGTCGGTGCCGGGGAAGATCTTGCCCAGGTCCTCGCCCGTCGGCGCGGGAGCGGAAGCCGTGCTGTCCGTGTCCGTGTCCGTGTTCGTGTCGGTGGTTGTGGTGTCGCGGGTCCGGGCGGGCCCCGGCTCTGAGCCCCCGCATGCCGTCGCCGTTGTGATCAGGGCTGTCAGCAGTGCCACCACGGCGAAGCCGCGTCTGGTGTCCGGCGTCACGATGTCCGTCCCTCCGCTTCGGCTCGGGCCGGCGCCCAACGTCGCACAGCGGCTCGCCGCAGGGACGGAACCCGTGCGGTGACACTGCGTTGTCGCCCCGGGTGGCGGTACTGCGATAAGGGCCTGGCGGCGCTCCGCGGAAGCTCTGTCCGGGGGTGGTGTCCGGGGCTGAGGGGGCGTCGGGCAGGGGGTGGGCTGGGCCGAACCGGGGACGTGGCGACCGTCCCCGTGTCGCGCCGGGTGTGCCGGGGAACCCATGGGGGGCTCTTCCGCCCGAGGCGGCCGCGTTCCGGCGGACCCGGCGAGGCGGCGTGCATCGTGTGGAGGGACGGCCGTGGCGAAGGCTTATCTGGTGGGCAGCGGGATCGCGTCGCTCGCGGCGGCGGCGTTCCTGATCCGCGAAGGCGGGTTCTCGGGGAACGACATCGTGATCCTGGAGGAACAGGACCGCGAGGGCGGGAGCCTGGACGCGGCGGGATCCCCCGAGACCGGGTACACCATGCGCGGCGGCCGTATGTTCGAGATCCACTTCGAGTGCACCTACGACCTGCTGTCTTCCATTCCCTCGCTGGACGACCCGGCCAAGTCGGTCACGGAGGACACGTTCGCCTTCCACGAGGACTTCGCCTGGGACGACCACGCCCGCCTCGTCGCCGCCGACGGGAGCGTCATCGACGCGCACGCGATGACGTTCTCCGAACGGGACCGCCTCGAACTCGTGAAGTGCGTGGCCACGCCCGAGAGGCTGCTGGACGGCAAGCGGATCTCGGACCTGTTCCACGAGGAGTTCTTCACCACCAACTTCTGGGCGATGTGGTGCACCACGTTCGCGTTCGAACCCTGGCACAGCGCGATCGAGTTCCGCCGCTACCTCAACCGCTTCGTCCACCTGTTCAAGACCTTCGACACCATGTCGGGGATCTACCGCACCCGGTTCAACCAGTTCGACTCGATCGTGCGGCCCCTCCTGGCGTGGCTCACCGCCCAGGGCGTCACCCTCCGGCTCGGCACTCGCGTCACGGACCTGCGGCTGGCCGACGGCGACGCGCTGACCGTCGAGGAGCTCGTCTGGGAGCGTGACGGGAAGTCCGGTAGTACGGCCGTCGGCCCGGACGACCTGGTGATGGTGACCAACGGATCCATGACCGCGAACTCCACCCTGGGCTCCACCGATACCGTCCCCGCCCTGGACACCACCTCCTCCAGCGGGGCCTGGCAGCTGTGGGAGACCCTCGCCGCGAAGCGCCCCGGACTGGGCGACCCGAAGGTGTTCGACTCCCACGTCAAGGACTCCACCTGGGAGTCGTTCACCGTCACCACCAAGGACCCGCTCTTCTTCAAGCTGATGGAGGAGTTCAGCGGAAGCGAGGCGGGCAAGGGTGGCCTGATCACCTTCAAGGAGTCCAGCTGGCTGCTGACCATCGTGCTCAACCACCAGCCGCATTTCCGGGACCAGCCCGAGGACACGTTCGTGTGGTGGGGGTACGCGCTGTTCCCCGACCGGCAGGGCGACTTCGTGGGCAAGCCCATGTCCGAGTGCACCGGCCGGGAGATCCTCGACGAGGTACTGCGGCATCTGCCGTTCACCGAGCGCCAGCGGATCCTGGACGGGTCTCTGGTGATCCCCGCGAAGATGCCGTACATCACCAGCCAGTTCCTGGTCCGCAAGGCCGGCGACCGCCCCCAGGTCGTACCCGCCGGCTCCACGAACCTGGCCTTCATCGGCCAGTACGCCGAGGTTCCCGAGGACGTGGTCTTCACCGTCGAGTACTCCGTACGCACGGCCTGGACCGCCGTCGCCGGGTTGCTGGGGCTCGACAGGCAGCCCCCGCCCGTCTACAAGGGCCAGTACGACCCGAAGGTCCTCATCGAGGCACTGCAGACCCTGCACCGGCGCTGAACGGACCCGCCGTCGGGTCACTCCGCCGGGGCGGTCGCGTGGGAGAGCGCCACGCCGCCGATGATCAGGGCCAGGGCGAGGAGGCGGCCCGGGGTCACCGGGTCCTTGTGGACGACGGCGCCGAGGGTGATGGCGCCGGCCGCGCCGATTCCGGTGAAGACGGCGTAGGCCGTGCCGACCGGCAGGCCCTTCATCGCCAGGGACAGCAGGTAGACGGCGACGGCGGCGAGCGCGAAGCAGAGCAGCGTGGGCAGCGGGCGGGTGAAGCCGGCCGTCGGTTTGATGCTCTGCGACCAGGCGACCTCCACCAGGCCGGCGGCGACGAGGAGGAGCCAGTTCACAGGGAGGCTCCTGTCTTGCGGGCGGCCTCCAGGGACTGGCGGCGGGCGCCTGCGTGGCGGTGCGGCAGCGTGGTCATGACGGGACCCCTCGGTATCGGCGGGAACAGTAACCGGACATGGCGTCCAGTTATATCGGACGAGAGACTCAACCGGACAGGGCGTCCGGTTATTCCGGTAGGCTGGGATGCCATGGAAACGAGGGAACGTGCGGACGCCGCCCGCAACCGGGCCAAGGTGCTCTCCGCCGCGGCCGAGTTGTTCGCCGCCGGTGATCCGCGGGCGGTCACGATGGACGACATCGCCCGGACGGCCGGCATCGGCCGCGGCACGCTCTACCGCCGCTACCCGGACGTCACGTCCATCGCGGCGGCCCTCCTCGACGAGCACGAACGCCGCCTCCAGGAGGAACTGCTGCGCGGCGCTCCCCCGCTCGGCCCCGGCGCACCGCCGCACGAGCGGCTCACAGCCTTCTACGCCGCCATGGTCGACCTGCTGGAGAGCCACGGCCACCTGGTCCTGGGCGCCGAGACCGGCGAGAAGCGCTTCACCATCGGGGCGTACGGCTTCTGGCGCGCCCATGTCCTCGCCCTGCTGCGCCAGTCCGGCACTCCGGACCCCGACGCGCTGGTGGACAGCCTGCTCGCGCCGCTGGCACCGGAGGTCTTCCTCCAGCAGCGCGCCCAGGGAGTGACGCCGGACCGGATCAAGGCGGCGCTGGCGCGGCTGGCGAGTGTGCTGCCGGCTGACTGAACGGGCGGACGGGCGGACCCCACCGGACGCCCCGGTGGGCCGTCTGCCCGACGTCTCCCGTGCCGGATCCGAACGGTCGGCGCCGCCCACTCCCCCGCAGCCGTCGTCGGGTGCCGCCGGGGCTCTCCTCGTACGCCGCCCGTTCGGTCCGGCTGCGGTGGCGGCCGCGGGCCGTGGCTGATGGGATCGGATCGCCCACGTTCTTCCCCGACCCACCGAGGACCGGTCATGAGCAACGACAGCGGCCCGAGCGAGCGAGCCCGGGAGATGCGAGACAAGGCCCAGGAGCTGGAACAGGCGGCCCAGCGGGCCACGGATCCCGCCGAGCGGCAGCGACTGCGGGACAAGGCCCTGCACATCCGGAAGAAGAGCGAGGAGCAGAACGGCCCGGGCAGCGGGACCATGGATCCCATGTAGGACGGGGGACGCATGGACATGTCGGCGGCCATCGAGGATCTGGCCGGGCAGGCCGAGCAGCAGGTTCGTGACGGGATCTGGGAACTCGCCCCGGTCGACCGGACCATCGCCGCCAAGGCCGCCGCC
>NZ_JZWV01001020.1 GCF_000966975.1 Streptomyces katrae
AGGCCGCCGCCGATCTCCGGGCCGCCATCGGCACCCCGCACGCCCAGGAGGCCCTGACCGCGATCGGCCGGCTGGCGCAGCTGCGGGAAGCCCTGGCCGTGCTGGCGGTCGCGCTCGCCGGCGTCCACGGGCGCCTCGCCTGGTTCCTCGGCGCGGCCGCCACCGCCCTCGCACCCGTGCTGCACTGGCGCGCCCTGCCCGACGCACAAGGCCCCACCTTCGGCGCCGTCGAACCGACCCCCGAGCAGTACACGGACGCCGAGGACGCCATCCGCCGCCTGCACAGCGCCCTCGCCCGCCTCAGCGCCGTCTGACCCCACCGCGCCCGTGGTCGCGCTCCCGGTCCATGACGGAGCGGAAGTCACGCGCGGGGCGTCCGGTGACCGACCGGACGGAGTCGGTGACCCGGTCCTCGGCCCCCATGGCGATGGCCTCGTCCATGTCGGCCAGCAGCGTGGCGAATTCCTCGGGCATCAGCGCCGTCAGACGGCCCCGCAGCTCTCGGTGGGACAGCGGCCGGTGGAGCACGGGCCGTCCGGTGGCCTCCGCGACGATGGCGGCGATGTCGTCGTAGCTGAGCGTCTCGGGGCCGGTGAGCACGAGGTCGGTGTTGGGGGCGCGCGGGCCGGTCAGGGCGCGGGCGGCCACGGCCGCGATGTCCTCGGCATCCACGAAGCCGACCCGGCCGGTCCCCGTGGCGGTGTGGATGACCCCATCGGTGCGGATGCCGTGCGCGTGCATGTGATCGCCGGAGAAGTTCTGCATGAACCAGGACGGCCGGAGCACCGCCCATTCGTCGAAGATGCCCGGCAGAGCCTCGTGCACCCGGCCCACGGCCGGACCGCCCTTCTGGATGGAGGAGGCGCTCAGCAGCACCGCGCGCCGTACGCCGACGGCCCGGGCCCGGCGCAGGAAGGGCAGGACGACGGCGGCGGGGTCGGGGTCGCCCACGGGCGGGACCACGTACACGCGGTCGACGCCGTCGAGGGCGGCGGCGTGGGTGGCGGCGTCGTACCAGTCGAAGGCGACCGCTTCGGTGCCCGGCACCGGGGTGGCCCTGCGGCCGGCCGCCTTGACCGTGTGCCCGGCGGCGGTCAGCTGCGCGCAGGTGCGGCTGCCGGTGGTGCCGGTGGCACCCGTGACCAGCGTGGTGCCGACGGGGGGAAGGGGGGCGTTCGTCGTCATCGGAGGGCCTCGGCGCCGTCGGCGTCCGTCTCGGGGACGGCGAGCGGGTTCCAGTAGTCGCGGTAGGAGGTGAACTTCCCGTCCTCGACGGTGACCACGGCGATGTACGTCATGTCGAAGGGGCGGCCGGGACCCACCAGCCGGCCGACCCCGCGCATCTCGGCCACGATCGTGCGCGGGTCGGCGGTCTCGTGGATCCGGAGATCGGCCTCGGGAAAGTCGTGGAGATCGATGCGCTCGGGGTAGGGGCGCATGTACGCGGCGACGGCCTCGCGCCCCTCCAGCCGCCGGGGCCATCCCGGGGGCGCGAACGGGAACACGGGAACTCCATCACGCCGCCCTCCGCCCACAGGCCCACCCAGCCCGGGATGTCCTTGTCGAGCAGGAGTCGCAGGCCGTGGCGGTAGAGATCCGCCGGGGAGGCCGACACGGGTACGGACATGGGTATGGGTATCCTCTCCCTCAGGAAAACGGACCTCGGGTCCGCTTCAACGAAAGATACGGACCCCGGGTCCGTTTTTCAATCCGACGGGAAGGAACGGCGTGACCGAGCGCAAGCCCCGCAAGGACGCGGCCCGCAACCGACAGGCCGTCCTGGAGGCCGCCGACGCCCTCTTCGGCCGCTGCGAGAGCCCCGAGGAACTCACGATGGCCGACATCGCGGCAGCGGCCGGTGTCGGCAAGGGCACCCTCTTCCGCGCCTTCGGCGACCGCACCGGTCTGCTCCGCGCGCTGTACGAGGCTCGGCTGGAGCCCGTCCGGGAAGCGGTGGAGACGGGCCCGCCGCCCCTCGGGCCCGCCACCCCGCCGCGGGAGCGGGTGCCCGCCCTGCTCGACGCCCTCCTCTGCTTCAAACTCGACAACCGCCGCCTCGCACTGGCCCTGGAGGAGACCGGGAGCAGCAGCCCGTACCAGGCCGGTCACTACGACTGGTGGCACGGCGTGCTCCGGTCCGCGCTGGAAGAGGTTCCGGGCATGGCCGACGCGGGCTTCGCCGCGCACGCCCTCCTCGCCGCCACCCGGGCCGACCTCGTCGAGCGCCTGGCCGGCCGGGAAGGGGTGGAGCGCGAGCGGCTGCGGGCCCAACTGGCGGGATACGCCGCCAGGTTCCTCACCGCACGCTGAGACCGGTCGCGGATTCACACCCGTGGGGCGCGGGGCACGCCCGCGTCCCGAACGGACATGGCCGGGTGCGGCGCGGCCGGGAGCCGCGGTCCCGCGCACCGGCCGTGAGCCCGTCGACAGGCGAGGGGGCTGACGGATTGCCATGATGGTGGGGTCGGCCCGCACCGGGCCGCGCAGCCGTGCGGCCACCTCGGTGTACGTGAAGGAGGGTGTTGCGGATGTGCCGGTGGCTGGCTTACTCGGGGTCGCCCCTGTTGCTCGATGCCGTGCTCTACCGCCCGGAGCACTCGCTGATCAATCAGAGCCTGCGGGCGCGGTTGGGTGTCGAAACCACCAACGGCGATGGCTTCGGCGTCGGCTGGTACAGCCCCGACGGGGACGGCACGCCCGCGGTCTTCCGGGACACCGCGCCGGCCTGGAACAACCGCAACCTGCGGGAGCTCGCGGCGCACGTCCGCTCCCCCTTGTTCTTCGCTCACGTGCGCGCCTCGACGGGCTCGGCCGTGCAGCAGACCAACTGCCACCCGTTCCGTCA
>NZ_JZWV01001021.1 GCF_000966975.1 Streptomyces katrae
ACTGCCACCCGTTCCGTCACGGCCGGTGGCTGTGGATGCACAACGGAGCCATCGCGGACTTCCCCCGGCTGCAGCGGGACCTGTGCATGGCCGTCGACCCGGCGCT
Source organism: Streptomyces katrae (assembly GCF_000966975.1). Taxonomy (GTDB): domain Bacteria; phylum Actinomycetota; class Actinomycetes; order Streptomycetales; family Streptomycetaceae; genus Streptomyces; species Streptomyces katrae. Next base: position 107 of record NZ_JZWV01001021.1, read on the forward strand.
GTTCCCGTTCATGGAAGGCTCCACCGACTCCGAGGTGATGTTCTACCTGGCGGTGACCTTCGGGCTCGACCAGGACGTCCCGGGTGCGGTCGCCAGGATGGCCGGGTTCGTGGAGCGGCTCGGCAAGGAGCACGGGGTGCTGGAGCCGCTCCAGATGACGGTGGCGGTCAGCGACGGGCAGCGGGTCTGGGCCTTCCGGTACTCCAGTCAGGGCGCGTCCCGGTCGCTGTTCTACAGCAGCCGCGCCGACACCGTCCGCCACTTGCACCCGGATCTCGGCTACCTCCGCGAAATCTCCGACGACACCCGGATCGTGGTGTCCGAGCCGCTCGGAGATCTGCCCGGGATGTGGAACGAGCTTCCCGAGGCGAGCTGTGCCGTCATCCCCTCCGGGCCGGAGCCGGACTACCTCCCCTTCCTGCCCGACCCGGGCTGACCCCTCCCGAACCCGAACCCGCTATCGCTCGCGGGTGACGCTCCAGGCCGGCATGTGCTCGAAGAACGCCACGGCGTCCGGCCGCCAGCGCTCCCGCCACGTGGCGGTCCGGGCCGCGGCCTGGCGCGCGTAGCGCTCGGCGTCAGCGCGCAGCTGCCGGTCGATGCCGTGCGCCCGCGCGATGTCGCGGATGCGGTCGAGGGTGTCGGCTTCGCAGTCCGGGGCTCCCAGGGCCGCGTCCAGCAGTTTGCGTTCGCCCGTGTCGCAGACGGCCAGGAGGGCGCGGACGACGTAGCTGCGGCGCCCGGAACGGATGTCGGAGCCGACCGGTTTGCCGAGGGATTCCGGGTCGCCGAACAGGTCGAGCCAGTCGTCGTGGATCTGGTTGGCGATCCCCAGGGCGGTGGCGTAGCGGCGCAGTTCGGCGTCGTGCGGGGCGAGGTCGGCACCGGCGGCGAGCAGGCCGAGACGGAGTGGGGCGAGGATGGAGTAGCGGGTGGACTTGTACTCGGTGACCTCGTGCAGGAGCTCGATGTCGGGCGCGGGGTGGAAGTCCCGTTCCAGATCCAGGAGTTGGCCTGCCACGGTGGCAGCGGCGGCGTCGGCCTGGACGGCGGCCATGGCCAGGGCGCGGTCGGGGGGCAGGGCGCCGGTGAGCAGGACGCGGCCGGCGAGGAAGGCGGCCAGGTCGCCCGCGAGGACGGCGAGTGCGAGCGCGGTGCCGGGCCGGTCCGGGAAGTCCTGGCGGTACGCGTAGTAGGTGGAGGGGCCGCCGCGGCGTGTGGGTGCGTCGTCGATGATGTCGTCGTGGATCAGGCCGTGGGTCTGCAGCAGTTCGATGCTGATGGCGGCTTCGTCCAGTCCGGGCACGCTCCCGTCGGTGACCAGGGCCGCCGCTTCGTGGAGCAGGGTCACGCGCAGCCGCTTGCCGCCGCGCAGCGACAGCTCGCGCACCAGCTGGAGGGCGCGGGCGGGGAAGGTGCCGTGCCGCGGTATCTCCAGGGAGCTGCTCGCGGGGTCGGTCAGGGCATCAAGGTAGGTGGCGAAGCGGGCGTCGAACCGGCGCTGATGGCCGGCCGCGCGCCGCCAGGCGGCGGTGATGGCGTCGTTCACCGGCCCAGCCTGCCACGTTCCACGCACCGCACGCCGCCTCCCCGGGTCCCTGGAGGGGGCCCGGCAGGCCCCTCCACTACCCGGTCACGCCCTCGCCGGACGGGGCGTCGTCGCCTCCCCCTGGCCCAGCGCCTCGCGCAGCCGGTCGCGTGCGGCCGTCTGTGCGGCGACCCGGGCCTCCAGGACGGCGAGCCGCCGGCGGGCCACCGCCAGGCCTTCCGGGGAGGGCGGCCCGGCTGCGACGTCACCGTCCAGGCAGGGCAGGAAGACGCGTACGTCGTCCAGGGTGAGCCCCGCGTCGAGGAGGGTCCGGATGTTGCGGACCCGGACGACGGCACGCTCGTCGTAGACCCGGTAGCCGTTCGGCAACCGCTCCGAGGAGATCAGCCCGGCGCCCTCGTAGTGGCGCAGGGCGCGGGCGCTCGTTCCGGTGGCCTCGGCCAGTTCCCCGATCAGCATCCGGTCATGCTCTCAGGCCACGGACGCGCCCCCGTCGACGGGGAGTACGACCCCGGTCACGAACGAGGCACCCGGGTCCGCGAGCCGGCACACCGCCCAGGCGATCTCCTCGGGCCGTGCGATCCGCCCCAGCGGGGTGTGGGCCAGCTGCCAGGCCCGTACCCGGGCGGCCTGTTCGGGGCTCAGCCCCTGGTGTTCCCCGATCGGGGTGTCCACCGCGCCCGGCGCCACCGCCACGACCCGTACGCCACGGGGGGCGAGCTCCACGGCCCAGCTGCGGGTGAGGGTGTCCAGGGCGGCCTTGGTCGCGGCGTAGACGGACGCTCCGGGCCACGCCCGCTGTCCCACCGCGGTGCTCACGTTCACGACGACCCCCGACCCGGACGCCTCCAGCGCGGGCAGCGCGGCCTGGGTGAGCAGCACCGGTGCCACGAGGTTGACGGCCAGCTGCTCGGCGACGTCACCGGCGACCACCCGGCCGAGGGCTGCGCCGCGCACGATCCCGGCGTTGTTGACGAGCACGTCCAGCCGTCCGTGGGCCCCGAGCACCTCCCCGACGATCCGCTCCGGTTCGCCGGACCCGCCGACGTCGCCGGCCAGCACCCGTATCCCGGGATGGCCTTCGGCGGTCTCCTCCAGTGGTGCCTTCCGCCGTCCGACGACGACCACGCGGTCCCCGGCTGCGGCGAAGGCCCGCGCGGTGGCCCGCCCGATCCCGGTACCGGCCCCGGTGACGAGGACTACGCGCCGACCGGTGTCGTTCTGATCCATGTCCATGGGGTGAGGGAACGACCTTGTCACCAGTGACAAGGTCAAGCCCCGCGAACCGGCGGCGGCTCCGGTGGCGATGGTGCCCGGCCCGGTCCGCCCGAACACCGCGGCCGGAGACGGACGGCCCTGTCGTCCTCAGACCGGTCGGCCGTGCGCGCCGCCGGCTTCCGGGGCGGCGGGGTGCGACCCGGTCATCAGCGCCGTGTAGAGCAGCAGGGAAGCGGCCAGGCCCACCACCCAGCCGTAGTCCGCCAGCGGCTTCAGGAAGGGGATCAGGCCCGCTTCGGGGAACGGGCCCTTGCCGGGGGCCGAGTGGGAGCCGCCGATGGCCAGTACGCCGCCGACCACGAACGCCGCCAGCGCGCGGAGGTTCCAGCCTCCCGTGTACCAGTACGGGCCACCCTCCCGGTAGAGGTCGGGCAGCGAGAGCCGGGTGCGGCGTACGAGCCAGTAGTCCGCGATGAGGACGCCCGCCACGGTGCCGAGCAGCCCGCCGACCAGGCCCAGCCAGGTGAAGATGTACAGCTCCGGGGTGGACGTCAGCTTCCACGGCATGATCAGCACGCCGACGACGCCGGTGATCAGCGCGCCCCGGCGGAAGTCGATCAGGCGGGGGGCCAGGTTGGCCAGGTCGTAGGCCGGGGAGACGACGTTGGCCGCGATGTTGACCGAGATCGTCGCGACGAGGACGGTGACCAGGGCGAACAACAGCCCGAAGACGCTGTCGGTCTTGGCGACGAGCTCCACCGGGTCCCAGACCGCGGTTCCGTACACCGCCTCCGAGCCGGAGGTGACGAACACCGACAGCAGCGCGAAGAGGGTCATCGTCGTGGGCAGTCCGAGGGTCTGACCGAGGATCTGGGAGCGCTGGCCGGCGCCGAAGCGGGTGAAGTCGGGGATGTTGAGGGAGAGGGTGGACCAGAAGGCGATCATCCCCATGAGGGCGGGGAAGAAGACCGCCCAGAAGTCCGCGCCCCAGCCGAGCCGGGACGGCTGGTCGAGGAGTTCTCCGAAGCCGCCCGCCTTCACCCCGATCCACACGAGCAGGGTCAGCGCGCCGACGATGACGAAGGGGGCGGCCCAGTTCTCGAAGCGCCGCAGGGCTTCCATCCCCCGGTGGATGATGGCGAGTTCGAGGGCCCAGAAGACGATGAAGCACAGCCACAGCGTCCACGGCTCGCCGCCGATCTCGGCGGCCCCCGCCCAGCCGCCGAAGATCTTGCCGAGCAGGACGAAGATCCCGGACCCGCCGATCCACGTCTGGATCCCGAACCAGCAGCAGGCCACGGCCGCCCGGATGAGCGCGGCCATGTTGGCTCCGCGGACCCCGAACGGGGCGCGGGCCAGTACCGGGAAGGGGATCCCGTACTTGGGGCCGGCGTGCCCGGTGAGGAGCATCGGCACGAGCACGATGAGGTTGGCGAGCGCGATGGTGAAGACGGCCTGCTTCCAGTCCATCCCCAGCGCCACCAGCCCGGAGGCGAGGAGCCAGGAGGGGATGTTGTGCGCCATGCCGACCCACAGGGCCGTGAAGTTGTACGTCGTCCAGCGCCGGTCCGCGACCGGGACGGGGAGGAGGTCGGGGTTGGCGAAGCGGCCGTCGGAGGGGACTTCGCCGGGGGCGAGCTCGACGCGGTCCCCGGTCTCGGTTCTCGGGCGGTCTGGCACGGGCGCACACCCCTTCGGGTCGGGTGGAGCTCTCGGTCAGGACGGGGACCGGTCCGCGGCGAGCGGCTCGCGCTCACGGTCGCGGTCGCGGTCGCGGTCGCCCGGTGCCTCGTCCTGGGTCCGCTCCATCGTGTCGCCCCGGGCGGGTGCGGAGCCAGAGGGACACCGCCCCTTCGTGGCCTCGCCACCCGCGGCGGGCGGAGGGCAGGAGGGCAGGAGGGCGCCTGACCGGGGGGGGATCACCCGGGTGCCCGGCACGGCTGCGGTGGCTTGCTCCCGCGGCTCTCGCACACTCGTGGGAGCGCCGTGCCGGGCGGCGCGGTGTCCGAGGGAGTGACCGCGGTGGATCTGGGACGACGCGCCGTACTGGCGGCGCTGCCCGCTGTGGGGCTGATGGGCGGCTCGCGCGCTGTCGCCGCGCCCGCGGCCCGGAGGCGGGTCGGTGCCGTGGGTCCTCGGCCCCCGGCCTCGCTGCTCGGGCGGGAGATCCGGCGGCTGCCGACGTCCCGCCGGGTGGTGGCGCTCACCTTCAACGCCGCGTGGGACGAGAGCGGGCTCGCCGCCGTCCTGGCGGAGCTGCGCCGCCGGAAGGCGCCCGCCACGTTCTTCCCCACCGGCGAGTACGCCGAGGCCCGTCCGGCGGCTGTGCGGGCGATGGCCGAGGCCGGGCACGGGCTGGGCAACCACTCGTACAGCCACCCGTACTTCGACGGGCTGAGCACCCGGGAGCGGGCGCGGGAGGTCCGGGAGGCGGACGAGGCGATCCGTACGGCGTCCCGGGTCGAGCCCCTCCCGTTCTTCCGGTTCCCGTACAGCTCCACCACGCAGGACGCGGTCGCGGACGTCAACGACCTGGGCTACGCGGCGATCGAGTTCACCAACGACACGAACGGCTACCTGGGACCGGCCGGGGGCATGACCGTGGACCGGGTGGTCCGCAGGGCGGTGGACTCCCTGGGGCCCGGGGCCATCCTCCAGATGCACGTCGGGAGCAGCACGGGTGACGGCGTCGTCCTCGATGCCCAGGCCCTGCCGCGGATCATCGACGCGGCTCTGGAGGAGGACTGCGCGATCGTCGACCTGCGCGAGTTCCTCACGGCGCCGTGAGCGGACCGGACCACCGCGGGGGCCGCCCGGCACCGGTCGGCTCGGGCGGCCCGGGAGTGCGGTCCGCGTGGCGTCAGGGCCTGGCGGCGGTCGTGAGCTCGGCCTGGCCGAAGAGGAGGGCGTAGCCGCCGGGGAGGCTGCGCAGGATGCGGGCGAGGAGCTCCGGGCCGGCGAGGCGGGCGACGACGGAGAGGACGGCGCCGGTCTCCCAGCGGGCGACGGCCTGGGTGGTCCCCGCGCGCGAGGCGAGGTCCTTGACGAAGCCCCAGCCGGTCAGCTCGTCGAAGGCGGGCACCTGCGCGGTCAGGACGAGGGCGGCCTCGGTGGGGAGGCGGGCGGCCAGGTCGACCCTTTCCTCGCCGGTGAGCCGGCGGCCGAGCCCGGCCAGGACGTGGTGGACGGCTTCGGCCGCGCGCGTGGTGTCGGGGTAGGCGCCCTCGTAGCGGACCGCTTCCAGCATCTGCTCGTACGTCATCGCCGGTGCGGTGCTGCGGAGTTCAGCCTGGTCGAACACGGGTCTGCCTTTCATGTCGATGGCGAAAGGGGGGAGGTGGATACGGGGTCAGGCGGGACGGGGATCGAGCGGACGGGGGTCGACCGGACGGGGGCGGCCGAAGAGGAGGTCGTAGCCCGGGGGGAGCTGGAGGAGGAGTCGTTGCAGCAGGTCGTCGTCGACGGCGTCGGCGACGACGCTCAGCACCGCGCTGACGTCCCAGGCCGCGGTGGCCTCCGTCGCGCCCTCGATCCAGGCGGCGGTGGCGCGGACGAACCGCTGCGCGTCCAGGGGCTCGTACGCCTCCAGCGGGTTGAGCAGGATCAGCGCGTACGCCTCGGGGAGCCGGGCGGCGACGCGGGCGCGGTCCTCGCCGACGAGGTGGGCGCCGAGGAGGGCGAGGACCACACGGGCGGCGCGGTCGGCTTCCTCACGGGAGGCGTACTCGCCGCGGTCTTGTACCTCCTCGATGAAGGTGTCCCAGCGCAGGGTCATGACGCGTGCCTCCAGGGGTGGTGGAGTGGAGCGTTGGCCGCCGGGGTGACGGCGGCGTCCTGCGGGGGCGGGAGGAGGGAGGGGATCCTCCTGCCCCCGGCTCGGTGTGCCGCCGGGGCCCCGTGAGGGGCGGGGCGGGGGGCGGCCGCCTCCGGAGCTCCCGTCGCCGATGGCGATCTTGCGCGGCTTGGCACGCTCGGCGATCGGGATCCGCAGGGTCAGGACGCCCGCCTCGTAGTCCGCGGTGATGTGGTCGGTGTCGAGGGTGTCGGCCAGCATGACCTGCCGGGAGAACACCCCGAGCGGCCGCTCGGAGAGCTCCATCTGGGCCTGGTCCGACTTCGCGGTGGGCCGGCGTTCGGCCTTGACCGTCAGCATGTTCCGCTCGACGTCGATGTCGATCGCGTCCTTGGCGACGCCCGGGACGTCGAAGGCGATCACGTAGGAGTCGCCGTCGCGGTAGGCGTCCATCGGCATCGCGGTGGGCTTCGACCACGTGCCCGGGCCGGTCAGCTGCTGGGTGAGGCGGTCGAGCTCACGGAAGGGGTCGGTGCGCATCAGCATGGGAACCTCCTGATGTGTCTGCATTGGGTGCCAGTGCGCTTCAGGTACCTCCGTTGTAACATGTCATCGAAACGATGACAACCACATCCGGCATCCAATGGATGACATGCACGCTCTGGAGGTGTCG
>NZ_JZWV01001022.1 GCF_000966975.1 Streptomyces katrae
CTCTGGAGGTGTCGTGCCCGCTGCTGCCCCGTCTCCCTCACCCGGCCGCCGGCCCGCCGGGTCGCCGGCGTCCTTCCTGGCCGCCGCGGCCGCCCTGGCCGCCATCGAGAGGGAGCTCGGGGACGCCCACGGTCCGGCGGGCAACGCGCCGAGCGACCCGCGTGAGGCCCTGGCCGCGCTGCTGCTCCTGCGCGAGGTCCGTGAGCAGCTCGCCGGCTGGGAGAGCGGGCTGATCGAGACCGCCCGGGCCGCCGGTGCCAGCTGGGCCGACCTCGCCGCCCCGCTCGGCGTGGCCAGCCGCCAGGCCGCCGAGCGCCGCTACCTGCGGCGCGTGCAGGCCACCCGCGACGGGCGCGCCGCCCAGCGCGCGGTGGACACCTGGGCCCGTGATCACGCCGCCGACCTGCGCCGGCTCGCCGGCCAGGTCACCGCCCTCACCCCGCTCGACGGCCCGGGACGAGCGTCCCTGGGCCGGGTCCACGCCGCTCTCGCCGGCGATGACCCCGCCGACCTGGTGGACCCGCTGACCGCCGCCGAGCCCTACGTACGCCCCGGCGACCCCACCCTCGCGGACCGTATCGCCGCCCTCCTCCACGAGACCGACCGCCTCCGCCACACCAGCGACCGCCGACGCCGCGCGGGCACGGGGCAGTAGGACGCGGGGCGGGGGTACGCGGGGCCGCTCCGGCTCGGCACCCCGGCTGCCGGCCCCGTCGAGGCGCCGTCCCCGGCCCGCTCTTGCTGCTGCGGCTTCCTACGCGCGCTCCGCACACGGCGTCCCGTGCGTTTCGGCGGCGGTCGTGAAGCGGTGCCGCGTCGGCTTCAGCACTTCGTGGAGGTGGCCGAAGTAGTCGGTTTCCGCCGTTCCCGTCAGCACCGCCAGCAGGAAGGCCAGGCAGCCGGTGTCGTGGTGCTCCCAGAGGGGGCCGCGCCCCTCGTTGTAGAGCACGGTCCACTCGTCGGGGTGCCGGCCGGGGCGCGCCAGCCAGTACAGGTACGCCCCCGTGCCCTCCTCAGCCGCCCACGGCAGGACCCTCGCCCCCGCCTCCTCCAGGCCGGGGGGCCGGTCCTCGTACTCCCAGAGCCCGGCCAGGATCTCGTCCCGTTCCGCCGTCAGCGCGAGCAGGTCGAAGTCGTCGTGGGCGGAGTCGGGGACGAGGAGCTGGACCGTTTCGTCGAAGATGCCGGCACCGTACGTCCCGACGAGCCGCTTGTAGTCGGCGGGCAGGCCCGTGCCCAGGGCCCGCTCGGCCTTCGCCCAGTCAACTGCGGGGGGCGGATCCACGGGCGGCGGACAGAGGCGGACGAGCGCGTCGAGGGCATTCACTCGGCGGACGCTACCTGATGCCCGGCGAGGGGAGCCGGTCTGTTCCGTTCCCGGGGGCGGTCGCCGTTCCCGGCATGGCGGCCGGCACGGGCCCCGGGGCTGGTGCTGGTGGAACAACCGGCACACCCGGCTGGGCTTCGGCTCAGCCACCGGCCGCCGCGCCCAGCTGATCGCCCAAGGGGTTGGGTGGTCGTCGCCGTGGGTGGTCAGGGCCGCATGACCGGTGGACCAGGTGCGATCGCACCTGATCCACCGAGCCCGCGTCACCGGCCGGTCGAGCCGTCGATCTGCTCGCGCAGGATGTCCGCGTGGCCGGCGTGCCGGGCGGTCTCCTCGATCATGTGGACCAGCACCCAGCGCATCGAAGGCGGCGGGGTCTCGCGCAGCGAGCGGGCGCCGGGCCGGTCCAGGTCGGTGCAGGCGAGGGCGACCTCGTTGGCGCGGGCGATCGCCTCGCGATAGGCGTGCGCCAAGTCCGGGGCGGTGTCGTCGGCGGACACCGCGGCCTCGTCCTCCCACTGTTCGCGGTCGGCGCCGGCGTAGGCCCAGACGAACCAGTTGAGCTCGACCGCCGTCAGGTGCTTGAGCAGTTGGAGCAGGCTGGTCCCGGAAGGGACACCGGCCGTGCGGACCGCCGGCTCCGGGACACCGTCCGCCTTCGCGAGGACGGCCTCGCGAAGGTAGTCCAGGAAGGTCAGGAGGGTGGTCTTCTCGTCGGCGTTCAGGCTGGGGGGCCGAAGATCCGGGCGGGGGTCCATGGTCGTCATGACGAAACCGTAGATGACCGGTTCAACCGTCAGTACCCGTCTCCCTGCCCCCGGCGTCGGGCCTGCGGGACCGATGAGTTTCTCCGTGGGCGGCAGTCAGAGATCATGACTGGTGCACGGCGGCCGCGAGGCGGGCGCGCGCGTACCGGCCGGATCTGTTGACGATCACCACACGAGACACCGAGGACCTCAGATGCGAACCCTGATCAGCACCGCCTTCATCTCCCTCGACGGCGTCGTCGAGGCCCCGGGCGGCGAGCCCGGCTACCGCAACGCCGGATGGACCTTCAAGGACATCGAGTTCCTCCCCGAGGCCTTCGCCATCAAGGCGGCCGAGCAGAAGGAAGCCACAGCGATGCTGCTGGGCCGCACCAGCTACGAGGCGTTCAGCGCCGTATGGCCCGACATGGCCGACTTCGCCGACTACAAGGTGATGCCGAAGTACGTCGTCTCCACCACCCTCGGCGAGGAGGACCTGGTGACGAACTGGGGCGAGACGACGATCCTGCGCTCCCTCGACGAGGTCGCCGCGCTCAAGGAGACCGAAGGCGGCCCGATCATCGTCCACGGCAGCGCCACCCTGAACCACGCCCTCTCGGACGCCGGCCTCATCGACCGCTACCACCTGCTGGTCTTCCCGCTCCTCCTCGGCGCGGGCAAGCGGCTCTTCAGCACCACCGACAAGGACACCCAGAAGCTGAAGCTCGTCGAGCACGAGGCCTACGCCAACGGGCTGCAGAAGCAGGTCTTCGACGTGGTCCGCTGAGCGGATCGACTGCCGTAACCCGGTTGCGGTGGTCCGCGCCTCCTGGAGGAGAATGCGGGCATGGGCAGCATGGGCGACGAGGTGGGCGAAGCGATCGCGGGCGAGTTGCGTCTGATGGACCCCAGCGTGCGCATGTCGCGGGCGCTGGCCCGGCAGCTGCTCGACCCGCACTTCGTCGAGGTGGGCGCCTCGGGCCGGCGGTGGACGTACGAGGAGATGCTCGCCGCGCTGCCGGAGATGACTGGTGCGGCAGAGGACGGCCCGCGCTACGAGCCCTCGGAGATGGTCGGTGTCGTACTGGCACCCGGCCTCGTGCACCTCACCTACGAGACCACGATCGACGGAAACCGGGCACGACGGAGCTCGCTCTGGCGTAGGCGGGGTGCGGAGGGCGAGTGGCGAATGTACTACCACCAGGCGACACCCGTTCCCGCCGAGGGATGATGACGGACCGTCACGCACAGGGGTCCGGTCCGCGTGCCCGCTGCGTGGGAGGGAGCGGCGAGGTCCGGTCGGACGTCCTCAGCAGCCTCTTCTCGCGCGGAGCCGGTAGGGACCCTCGTCACCTGGGCGAACTCGCCGTCGAACTCGGCATCCCGGTCGCCGACCTTCTCGTGGTCGCGGGCCGCCCCGTCCCGGCGGAACTCCTCCCTCCAGGGCGTGACGCGAAGGTCATGAAGCAGTTCGCCCACCGCGTCAGCCACTGCGACCACTCCCAGCTCGCCGCGCTGGTGGACTTCACCGGCTCGCTCCCTCGCCCCGCCGCTCCGGAGCCCTTCGTGGAACCGAGGTGGCCGGGCAAGAACCGGCCCCCCGAGACCAGGCTGGCCGCCCTGCTCTGCGCGTTGCTCCGCAATCGCGGCTTCGGCATCGGCGAACTGCCGTTCCTCGGGCTGTCCCTCAGCACGCTGCGCTCGATGGTGTGGCGCTGCGACCCGAGTCCGCATCGGCAGCAGCAACTGGCCGCGCTGGCCGGTCCGCTGGGCTGGACCCTGCCCGACCTCTTCGCGGTCGCCGGCGAACCGTACCCGGAGGGACTCCGCCCGGTGGTGCACTGCCACCACTTGGGGCAGCTCTTCACCGCGGCCGTCCCCCTGACCACGGCCCAGCTGATCGAGACGGCGCGGGAAGCGGACCGGCTGAGCCTGCGCGAGGATCGGGGCACATGGCAACCCGTCTCGGAGGGCTTCGCCGAGCAGTGCCCGGACCGCTCCGAAGAACTCCCAACGAAATGATCTTCTGCGTGTTGGATCACTCCGATTCGGTTCCGGCATGACCTGGAGACCGCGGTGCGTGCGTTCGCCCACATGCGCTGGTTTCGCCGCCTGCGGATCCGCTGGGAGATACGCGACGACATTCACGAGGCTTTCCTCGCCCTCGGGTGCGCACTGATCTGCTGGAGACGCCTGTGCTCACTCTGCCGACTCGTTGAACAGGCATGAGGAGGGCGCGCGAACCTGTCGACGTGACTACTCGAGGTCAGCGAGGAGCGCGTCGAGCGCCTTGGTCAGGGCCTCAGCGTTGACCGGGTCGAACCACGTAGTGCGAAGGCGCTCGTTGAGCCCCTTCGGCGTTTCGTGGTCGCTCGCGAGTTGCTGCATCGAGCGCGTGTCGTCGCCCAGTGCCCGCCCGACGCCCTGGAAGAGGCCACGGAGGTAGCGGTCTGCGCTTTCAGCAGGAATGCCCTGCCTGGCAGCCCAGTCGGCGAGCGTGGTCAGGTACCGGTAATGGGTGGTCAGCGTGCCCGTCAGTACCTGGAAAGTATTGAGGGTCGCCTCGTCCGTGACGGGGAGGGTCCCTCCGAGGCCGCCGAAGAGGTCATCCACGGCCGGGTGGGAAGGACAGGTCACGGTGACGGAGCGGCGCTCGCGTGCGGAGGGGAGCGGGATAGCACGCACCACGGGAGCGTCCGTGCCCAACGTGCGGCGTAGCTCGCTGATGGCGACGCCGGTCAAGACACTGACCACGACCCTGTCACCGCCTATCCGGAGCCCAGCGAGAGCCTCGGCCCGGTCCTGGGGACGGACGGCGAGGATCACCACATCGGACCGGTTCACCACGTCCTGGTTGTCGGCGCACACCCGCACATCGTTCGGATACCGCTGGGCCAGTTCGGCTGCCGTACGGGCGCCTCGTGGTGAGAGGTAGATCTCCGGCGGCTCCCCGACGCCGTCGCACAGGCCATCCACGAGAGCCCGTCCGATCTCACCCACACCGATGATCCCGATGCGTTGCACTGTGTCTTCCCATCAACTCGACCAGCAGTGACTCTCGCTTCGATACGAGGGCTACCACCGAGTGTAGGTGTGAACAGCACGCGAAAAGATCGCGTATACCCCGGCGAAGCGGCACCCCGAAACAGCGGACCCAGCGTGAACTAACCAGCTAGGAGACCATTTCGTCAGGAGTTGGGAGGGCTTCCTGAGCCCGGGTGACGGCAAGGAGGGACGGGTCCTGTTCCTGGAACCTCTGACGGGACTCTGCCGTTCCCGGCAGACTGGTGCCTCCCTACGGAGGGCGCGAGTGCCGATGGAACGACAGCCGATGGACCTCCATGCCTACGTGCGCCGGGCACGGAGCGGGCCTTGTTTCGTCTGCGCGTTCCTCGCCGGGGATCCCGACTACCGGCACGAGACGGTCTTCGAGGATGAGGACCACATCGCCTTCCTGGACAGGTGGCCCACGGTGGCGGGGAAGGTCCTCGTCGCGCCGAAGGCGCACGTCGAGCACGTGGTGCGGGATCTGGACGACGAGGCCTACGGCCAGCTGATGCTGTTCGTCCGGGAGGTTGCCCTCGCCGTCGAATCCGTGTGCGGGTCAGAACGTACGTACCTCTACTCGCTCGGCAGCCAGCAGGGCAACGCGCACCTCCACTGGCACATCGCCGCCCTGCCACCCGGCGTTCCCTACGAGGAGCAGCAGTTCCACGCGCTGATGACGGAGAACGGGGTGCTGACCCCGCCACCCGGCCAGTCCGCGGCCCTGGCCGCGCACCTGGGCGAGGCAGTCCGGGCGCGGGGTCGGCTCGGAGGCGGCTGACCTGACCTGCGTGAGGGAGCGCGGGCTGCAAGGCGTTCCGCACGATCGGCTTGCCGTCGGGGCCGGTGGCCGTTTCTCCCGTCGGGGGCGGCTGTGCGTCCTGGCGGCGAGGCGCTGGGGGGCGGGGAGTTGGGAGC
>NZ_JZWV01001023.1 GCF_000966975.1 Streptomyces katrae
CTCATGGAGGCCGCCGGACCGCGGGGGAAGATCGGGGGATGACGACCTTCAGCAAGGCGGGGGCCAGGCTCGGGATGCTGCCGTTGGCGGTGGTGCTGCTGCTGGCGGCGGGGTGCGGAACGCAGCGGGGAGGGGGTGCCGCCGGAGCCGACCGGGGTTCGGATCCCACGCCGTCCGGTGTGGCGGCACCGAGCGCACCGGCGGACTTCCCCTGCCCCGATGAGAGCCACGCGCCCGCGACGCCCTCGACGCCCACCGCCCCCGTCACGCCTCGGCCCACGGAGCCCTCGGCCGCCGCCTCCCCCAGGGCGGCGGAGCCCGGGGAGACGGTCACCTCGGGCCCGGCTGCCCCGCCCGCCGACCACTACGCCGAGAACCACGCCTTCAGGGTTCCTCTCCCCCTCCACGGCCAGAGCCGCTGCGACGGGCTCGCGGCTGTCGGACGCGTCGAGCGGGCCCTCGAACCGCTGCGCCGGCGCGGTGACTTCGCCCCCGAGAGTGTCCGCACCGCCCTCACCTCCCTCGGCTACGCCGCCGGGAAGGTGCGCACGTACCAGAACGGCCCCACCGGCGTCGGCTTCCTCGTGGATGTCGGGGCCTCTCCCTGGTGTGTGGAGGGGACGATGAGCAGTGCCTCCACCAGGGCGGAGGCCTTCGGCGGCTACCCCGACGGCACCGGCTGCGAGCCCCCGCGGGGCGGCCACTGAACACAGCCGTACCCGGCGGGCGGCAACTGCCCGGCTGGGGCGGATGAATCGGGGACCCTCGGG
>NZ_JZWV01000009.1 GCF_000966975.1 Streptomyces katrae
GCGGGGAGAAGCCCCGCGCAGCGGCACACCCGCAGCCCCCACCGCATAAGCAAGCGGTAAGCGCCCTCCCCCGAACCCCCCACACCCACCGCATACTCGGGGCATGAGCTACGACGCCATCGTCCTGGCCGGCGGAGCCGCCCGGCGCCTGGGCGGGGCCGACAAACCCACCCTCCCCGTGGGCGGCCGCACCCTCCTCGACCGCGTCCTCGCCGCCTGCCCGGACGCCGCCGCGACGGTGGTCGTCGGTGCCCGCAGACCCACCGCCCGCCCCGTCGACTGGGCCCTGGAGACCCCGCCCGGCGGCGGCCCGGTGGCCGCGCTGCACGCCGGCCTGCGGGGCACCACCGCCGCCGTGGTCCTCGTGCTCTCCGCCGACCTGCCCTTCCTCGACCGGGACACCGTCCGCGCCCTGCTCACCGCGGCCGCCGCCGGCCCGGGCGACGGGGCCGTGCTGAGGGATCCCGAAGGCCGCGACCAGCCCCTCGTCGCCGCCTACCGCACCGAACCACTGCGCCGCGAGATCGCCCTGCTCGCGACCGAGCACGGCACCCTCCACGGCCTCCCCCTCAGGGCCCTCACCGCCGAGCTGGACCTGGCCAGGATCACCGCCGCTGCGCCACTCGCCTCCTTCGACTGCGACACCTGGGAGGACCTGGCGACGGCCCGCGCCCGGATCAGGGAGCATGGGAACGTGCTGGATCAATGGATCAACGCCGCCAAGAACGAGCTGGGCATCGACCTCGACGTCGACGTCAAGACCCTGCTCGACCTCGCCCGTGACGCCGCCCACGGTGTCGCCCGGCCCGCGGCACCGCTGACGACCTTCCTCGTCGGCTACGCGGCCGCCCGCGCCGAGGCCGCCGGCGCCGACCCCGCCCAGGCCGTCGCCGAGGCCTCCCGGAAGGCCGCCGCCCTGGCACTGCGCTGGGCCGCGGAAGCCGAGTCCCTCGACCCCGAGCCCACCGACCCCGAGGGGAACGGCTCCCCATGACCCGTACCGACGCCGACGGCGCCCTGGACGAGGCCCTCGCCCTGGTCAGCCGTACCCCCGCCGCCGAGGGCGGCGGGGGCGGCCACCGTGCCACCGCCTGGCAGCGCGCCCGCGAGACCGCAGCCCTGGCCGGCACGACCGTCCGGGCCCGCAACCACCGGGTGGCGCTCGCGGACGCGCTCGGCGAGGTGCTGGCCACCTCCCTGGACGCCCTCGGCGACCTGCCCTCCTTCGACACCTCGGCCATGGACGGCTGGGCCGTCGCCGGGCCCGGCCCCTGGGCGATCCGCCCGGGCGACGGGATCCTGGCCGGGGGGACCGGCGAGGGCTCCCCCGCGCCCCTCGCCGACGGCGAGGCCGTACGGATCGCCAACG
>NZ_JZWV01000010.1 GCF_000966975.1 Streptomyces katrae
AGGCCGTACGGATCGCCACCGGCGCCCGGATCCCCCCGGACACCACCGCCGTGATCCGCAGCGAGCACGCCCGCGAGTCCGGCAGCCAGCTGTACGCCACCCGGCCCGTCACGACCGGCCAGGACATCCGCCCGCGCGGCCAGGAGTGCCGCTCCGGCGACGCGCTGCTCCCGGCCGGCTCCCTCGTCACCCCCGCCGTCCTCGGCCTGGCCGCGGCCGCCGGGTACGACGAGCTCGTCACCCGGCCCCGGCCGCGCGTGGAGATCCTCGTCCTCGGCGACGAACTGCTCACCGAGGGCCGCCCGCACGACGGGCTGATCCGCGACGCCCTCAGCCCCATGCTGGGCCCCTGGATCACCCGCATCGGAGCCGAGGTGGTCTCCACCCGGCGGCTCGGCGACGACCCGGCCGGGGCCGAAGCCCTCTTCCAGGCGGTCAGCGTCTTCCAGGCGGTCAGCGGCTCCACCGCCGACCTGGTCGTCACCACCGGCGGTACCGCCTCCGGCCCCGTCGACCACGTCCACCCCGTGCTGGAGCGGGCCGGCGCCGAGCTCCTCGTGGACGGCGTCGCCGTGCGCCCCGGACACCCGATGCTGCTGGCCCGGCTCGGCGACCGGACGGACGGCCGCCACGTCGTCGGGCTGCCCGGGAACCCGCTCGCCGCCGTGTCCGGCCTGCTGACCCTCGCCGAACCGCTGCTGCGGGCCCTCGCCGGCCGCCGCCAGCGCCCCCGCTACGCCGTGCCGGTACAGGGCGACGTGCCGGGGCACCCGTACGACACCCGGCTGGTGCCGGTCCTGCTGACCGACGAGCACGCCGTACCGCTGCGCTACAACGGCCCGGCGATGCTGCGCGGGGTGGCCGCCGCCGACGCGCTGGCCGTCGTACCGCCGCACGGAGCGCGGAGCGGGCAGGAACTGGAGGTCCTCGACCTGCCGTGGGCGGCCGGGGGATGTTTCACGTGAAACTCCACGGCCAGGACGCGATGGCACGCGGCGCCGACGAGAAGCTCGTCGCGCGCCGCGTCAAACTCCCCAAGCGGGTCGTGGGGAGGCCTCTGCGCCAGGTCACCAAGCGCCTGCTGATGGCGCTGTTCGTCCTGTGCCTGACGGTCCTGATCGTGTGGCTCGACCGGGAGGGCTACCACGACAACGCCGACGACAAGGTCGGCTTCGTCGACTCCGTCTACTACGCGACCGTCACCCTGTCGACGACCGGCTACGGCGACATCGTCCCGTACAGCGACAGCGCACGGCTGGTCAACATCCTGCTGATCACCCCGCTGCGCGTGCTGTTCCTGATCATCCTGGTCGGCACCACCCTGGAAGTCCTGACCGAACGCACCCGGGAAGAGTGGCGGTTGAACCGCTGGAGGAAGAACTTGCGCGAGCACACGGTCGTCGTCGGATTCGGCACCAAGGGCCGCTCGGCGCTGCAGACCCTGCTGGCGACGGGCCTCCCGAAGGAACAGGTCGTCATCGTCGATCCCAGCGCCAAGGTCATCGACATGGCCAACGCGGAGGGGTTCACCGGGGTCGTTGGCGACGCCACCCGCTCGGACGTCCTGCTGCGCGCCGAGCTGCCGAAGGCCCGTCAGGTCATCATCGCCACCCAGCGGGACGACACGGCGGTCCTGGTCACCCTGACGGCCCGGCAGCTCAACCGGGGAGCGAAGATCGTCACGGCTGTCCGCGAGGAGGAGAACGCGCCGCTGCTGAAGCAGTCCGGAGCGGACGCCGTCATCACGAGCGCGAGCGCCGCCGGACGGCTGCTGGGGCTGTCCGTCCTCAGCCCGAGGGCGGGCGCGGTGATGGAGGACCTGATCCATCAGGGCAGCGGCCTGGACCTGATCGAGCGGCCGGTGAACCGGTCGGAGGTCGGGCGGGGCGTCCGGGAGACCGAGGACCTGGTGGTCAGCGTGGTGCGCGGGCACCGGCTGCTCCCGTACGACGACCCGCACGCGAGCCCCCTCCAGCTGACGGACCGCCTGATCACCATCGTCCGCGCCACTCCTCCGACGACCCCTCAGGTCACCCTCGGCCCGGCGGAGTAGCGGGCGCGGTAGATTCCGGGCCATGCATGCGATCACCATCGAGCAGCCGGGCGGCCCCGAGGCCCTCGTCTGGGCCGACGTACCCGATCCGGTGGCCGGCGAGGGCGAGGTGCTCGTCGAGGTCGCGGCGAGCGCCGTGAACCGCGCCGACGTCCTGCAGCGGCAGGGGTTCTACGATCCGCCGCCGGGGGCTTCGCCCTATCCCGGCCTGGAGTGCTCCGGACGCATCGCCGCGCTGGGGCCCGGCGTCTCCGGCTGGGCGGTGGGCGACGAGGTGTGCGCCCTGCTGTCGGGCGGCGGGTACGCGCAGAAGGTCGCCGTCCCGGCGGGCCAGCTGCTGCCGGTCCCGCAGGGCGTGGACCTGGTGGCGGCGGCCGCACTGCCGGAGGTCGTCGCGACCGTGTGGTCCAACGTGTTCATGGTCGCCGGGCTGCGGCCGGGCGAGACCCTGCTGGTGCACGGCGGTTCGAGCGGCATCGGCACCATGGCGGTCCAGCTGGGCAAGGCCGTCGGGGCGCGGGTGGCGGTGACGGCGGGCGGTAAGGAGAAGCTGGCGCGCTGCGCGGAGCTCGGCGCGGACATCCTGATCGACTACCGCGAGCAGGACTTCGTGGAGGAGCTGAAGGCCGCGACCGGCGGGGCCGGGGCGGACGTGATCCTGGACATCATGGGTGCCAAGTACCTGGGCCGGAACCTGGAGGCGCTGGCCATGAACGGCCGGCTGGCGGTGATCGGCTTCCAGGGCGGGGTGAAGGCGGAGCTGGACCTGCGGATGCTGCTGGCGAAGCGGGGGGCCATCACGGCGACCTCGCTGCGGGCGCGTCCGCTGGAGGAGAAGGCGGCCATCATCGCGGCGGTCCGCGAGCACGTGTGGCCCCTGATCGACGCGGGCCGGGTCCGTCCGGTGGTCCACGCCTCGTACCCCGTCACGGAGGCCGCGGAAGCCCACCGCGTCCTGGAGTCCAGCGCCCACGTGGGCAAGCTCCTGCTGACCTTCTGACGTTCTGGCGCGGCTCAGCGGAGGGCGGCGGCGACCAGCCCCTCCAGCGCCTCCCGGGGGACGCCGGTGGCCCCGGTCGGCAGGTGTTCGAGCACCAGGCCGTCGACACAGGCCAGCAGGCTGAGGGTGCGGGACTCCGGGTCGGGGACGCCGTGCGCGGCCAGGAAGGCACGCACGACGTCCCGCCCGGCGTTCTCGCGCGGCACGAGGATCTCCCGCAGCTCCGGATCCCGGACGCTCTCCAGCACGCAGGCGTAGCGGGCGAGCGAGCGCATCCGCCCCTCTCCCGTGAGCCGGGCCGTGGTGAGCGCGACGAGCCCGTCCGTGAGCTCGGCGGGGGTGAGCGGCAGCGCGGTGTGCTCCCCGGCGGCCTGGAGCTCGGCCTGGTCCCGGTCCACGAGGCGGCGCACCAGCGCGGTCAGCAGGGCGGCACGGGTCCGCAGGTAGGCGGAGGTGGTCCCCGGGGGCAGCCCGCCGGCCCGGTCGACCGCACGGTGGGTCAGCCCGCGCATGCCGAGCTCGGCCAGCACCTCGATCGCGGCATCGGCCAGCAGGATCCGTCGTTCTTCACTCACCCCCTCTTTCTACACCTGTAGAAGCCCGGGGTACTCTCCACCCCAGGTCTTCTACAGGTGTAGAAACGGGAGGGGCGCGATCATGGGGACGACGGCTCGACGGGCTCTGGTCATCGGCGGCGGCATCGGCGGACTCGCGGCGGCCCTCGGGCTGCACCGCACGGGGTGGGAGGTCCGGGTCCTGGAGCGCGCCCCCGTGCTCGAGGACGCGGGCGCGGGGATCTCCCTCGCCGCCAACGGGATCCGCGCACTGGACGCACTGGGCGTGGGCACGGCGGTCCGGGCGGCCGCCCACCCCCAGTACACGGGCGGAACCCGCACCCCCGACGGCCGTTGGCTGTCCCGCATGGACGGCAGGGCCCTCGAACGGGCCCTCGGCACACCGATGGCCGGCATCCCCCGCGCGACCCTCCACCGCCTGCTGCGGGAGGCCCTCCCGGCGCACTGCCTGCGGACGGGGTCCGGCACCCTCGCCACCGACCCCGACGCGGACCTGGTCGTGGCGGCGGACGGCCTCCGCAGCGCCATCCGCACCGGCCTCTTCCCGGACCACCCCGGGCCGGTCTACAGCGGCTCGACGGTGCTGCGCGCCATCACCGCCGAGCCGGTCCGCACGGACGAGGACTTCGCGCTCACCTGGGGGCCGGGGGCGGAGTTCGGGCACATCGGCTTCGCGGACGGCCGCGCCGAATGGCACGCGGTGCTGAAGGCCCCGGCGGGGATCCGGCACCCGGACCCGCTGCGGGTCCTGGGGCGCCGCTTCGCGAACTGGCACCCGCAGGTGGGACGGCTCCTGGCGGCGACCCGGCCCGAGGACGTCCTGCACCACGACGTCCACGAGCTGGTGACCCCGCTGCCGGCGTACGCCGTCGGGCGGGTCGCCCTGCTGGGGGACGCGGCGCACGCGATGACCCCGAACCTGGGGCAGGGGGCGTGCCAGGCCCTGGAGGACGCGGTGGTCCTCGCGGCGGAGCTGGCGGGTGGCGGGCCGGTGGCCGCGGCGCTGTCCCGCTACGACGCGGTACGCCGTCCCCGCACCCAGGCGGTGGCCCGGGCCGCGCGCCGGGCGGGCCGCATGGGCCACGCCCTCACCCACCCCCTCGCGGTGTCCGCCCGCGACACGGCCCTCCGTCTGGCCCCCTCGGGAGCCACCGTCCGAGCCATCCTCCGCCCGGCGACCTGGACGCCACCGGCCCTCCCGCTGCCGTGACACGGGTTGCCGCGCACGCTCCGCGCCCGGCGCGCTCGAACGCCGGCGGGTGGGTGAAGGGCGGGGCGGGGAGCAGCCTCCCCGCAGCGCCCCCCGACCCCCTACAGGGACCTCAGCAGCACCGCCGGGTTCTCGACGCAGTCGGCCACGTACCGGAGGAACCCCCCTGCGGCCCCTCCGTCACACACCCGGTGGTCGAAGGTCAGCGACAGCTGAACGACCTGACGGACGGCCAGCTCCCCCCGGTACACCCACGGCTTCGGGATGATCCGCCCCACCCCCAGCATGGCCGCCTCGGGGTGGTTGATGATCGGCGTGGAGCCGTCCACTCCGAACACCCCGTAGTTGTTCAGGGTGAACGTGCCCCCCGTGAGGTCGGACGGGGCCAGTTTCCCGGCCCGGGCCAGCTCCGTCAGCCGGGCGAACTCCGCCGAGAGGGACTCCGGGCTGCGCGTATGGGCGTCGCGGACGACCGGGACCATCAGCCCGCGCTCGGTCTGCGCGGCGAAGCCCAGGTGCACGCCCGGGAGCCGGACGATCTCGTTCGCCGCGAGGTCCACCGTGGAGTTGAGCTCCGGGTAGCGCGCCAGCGCGGCGGTGCAGATCCGGGCCAGCAGGGCGAGCACCGAGATCTTCGGGCCGTCCACCGCGTTCATCGCGGCCCGCGCCGCCATCAGCTCGGTGGCGTCCGCGTCGACCCAGCAGGTGGCCTCGGGGATCTCGCGCCGGCTGCGCGAGAGCTTCTCCGCCACGGCACCGCGCAGGCCCTTGAGGGGGATGCGCTCGCCCTGCGCGGCCACTGCCACGGGGGCGGCCACGGGAACGGCCACGGGCTCGGGGGCCCGGAGCGCGGCTTCCACGTCGGCCCGCAGGATCAGGCCCTCGGGCCCGGATCCGCGCAGCGCCCGCAGGTCGACCCCGTTGTCCCGGGCCAGCTTGCGCACCAGCGGCGAGATGACGGGCACCGGCCCGGCCGGAGCCGCCGGAGCCACAGGAGCCGCCGGCACCGGGGCCGCCGCCGGGGCCGGGGCCGCGACGGGCGCCGACACCGCGGCGGTGACGGGTCGCACCCGCCGCCGACGCGTCGGGCGCGAGTGGTCCGAGCCGTACCCGATCAGCGGCCGGGGCGCGTTGGCGGCACCTTCCGCCTCCGCCCCGTCCGGCGCCGACTCCGCACCCACCGCCACGGTGATCAGCGGGGCGCCGACCGGCAGCTCCTCGCCCTCCTCGCCGAACCGGGCGGTGACCACACCGCCGTACGGGCAGGGCACCTCGACCATCGCCTTGGCCGTCTCGACCTCGACGACCGGCTGGTCGATGGTGACGACGTCGCCCACCGCCACCAGCCACCGCACGATCTCGGCCTCGGTCAGCCCCTCGCCGAGGTCCGGCAGCTTGAATTCCATGACCTGCGGCATCAGTTCTCCCACTGCAGGCGGGCCACCGCGTCCAGGATCCGCTCCACACCGGGCAGGTGGTGCTTCTCCAGCATCGGCGGCGGGTACGGGATGTCGAAGCCCGTCACGCGCAGCACCGGCGCCTCCAGGTGGTGGAAGCAGCGCTCCGTCACCCGGGCCGCGATCTCCGCGCCCGGCCCGCCGAAGCCGCCGGCCTCGTGGACCACCACCGCGCGCCCGGTACGCCGTACGGAGGCGACGACGGTCTCCTCGTCGAAGGGGACGAGGGAGCGCAGGTCCACGACCTCCAGGTCCCAGCCCTCCTCGCGCGCCGCCTCGGCCGCCTCCAGGCAGACCGGCAGCGACGGGCCGTACGTGATCAGGGTGGCGCTCGTACCGGCCCGGCGGACCAGGGCCTTGCCGATGCCCGGGACGGCCGTGGGGGCCTCCGGCGACCACGGCGACTTGGACCAGTAGAGCCGCTTCGGCTCCAGGAAGACCACCGGGTCGTCGCTCGCGATCGACTCGCGCAGCAGCCCGTACGCGTCCTCGACCGTCGCCGGGGTCACGACGGTGAGCCCGGGGGTGGCCGTGTAGTAGGCCTCGGAGGAGTCGCAGTGGTGCTCGACGCCGCCGATGCCGCCGCCGTACGGCACGCGGATGGTGATCGGCATCGGCATCGCGCCCCGGGTGCGGTTGCGCATCTTCGCCACGTGCGAGATGAGCTGCTCGAAGGCCGGGTAGGCGAACGCGTCGAACTGCATCTCCACGACCGGCCGCAGCCCGTACATGGCCATGCCGACCGCCGTGCCGAGGATGCCGGCCTCCGCGAGCGGCGTGTCCGTCACCCGGTCCTCGCCGAACTCCTTCGCGAGCCCGTCGGTGATCCGGAAGACCCCGCCGAGCGTGCCGACGTCCTCGCCCATCACGTGGACGGTGGGGTCCTCGGCCATCGCGTCGCGCATGGCCCGGGTCAGCGCCTGCGCCATCGTCGCGGGCTTGACCCCCTGCTCAGCCACCGTGGTCATGCGTCGTCCTCAGCTTCCAGTTCCGCGCGCAGCATGGCCGCCTGCTCGCGCAGCCGGCCGGTCTGCTCGGCGTAGACGTGCGCGAAGAGGTCCATCGGGTTCAGTACGGGCTCGGCGTTCATCCGCTCGCGCAGGTCCGCCGCCATCGCCTCCGCCGCGTCCCGCGCCTCCTGCATGCCGGCCTCGTCGAGCCAGCCGCGTCCGGTCAGCTCGCGCTCCAGCAGCCCGACCGGGTCGTGCGCCTTCCAGGCCTCCACCTCGGAGTCGGAGCGGTAGCGGGTCGCGTCGTCGGCGTTCGTGTGGGCCTCCATCCGGTAGGTGACGGCCTCGATCAGGGTCGGGCCGCCGCCCGAGCGCGCCCGCTTCACGGCCTCGGTGAGGACCTCGTGGAGCGCGGCGACGTCGTTGCCGTCGACCAGCCGGCCCGGCATGCCGTAGCCCACGGCCTTGTGGGCCAGGGTCGGGGCGGCCGTCTGCTTGGCGAGGGGGACGGAGATGGCGAAGCCGTTGTTCTGCACCAGGAAGACCACCGGGGCCTGCCAGACGGCCGCGAAGTTCAGCGCCTCGTGGAAGTCGCCCTCGCTGGTGCCGCCGTCGCCGACCATGGCGAGCGCGACCACGTCGTCCCCGCGCAGCCGCGCGGCGTGCGCCACGCCCACCGCGTGCGGGAGCTGGGTGGCGAGGGGGGTGCACAGGGGGGCTATGCGGTGCTCGCGCGGGTCGTAGCCGGTGTGCCAGTCACCGCGCAGCAGGGTCAGCGCCTGTACGGGGTCCAGTCCGCGCGCCACGGCCGCGAGGGTGTCGCGGTAGCTGGGGAAGAGCCAGTCCTGCTCCTCCAGGACCAGCGCGGCCGCGATCTCGGCGGCCTCCTGCCCGACGGTGGAGGGGTACACGGCAAGACGGCCCTGCCGGGTCAGCGCGGTGGCCTGCGCGTTGTAGCGGCGGCCCCGCACCAGCTCGGCGTAGTAGCGGCGCATCAGCGCGGGGTCGAGGTGCTCGGCGGCCGCCGTGCCCAGGACCCGGTAGGGCTCCGGGTCCGGAAGCAGCGGAGCGGCCTCCGTACGGGGCCTCCAGGCGGGCGGCGGGGTGACACGGTGGGACGCACCGGCACCGGGCAGCTCTTGGACCGTCATGGCGGCGTACACCTCCTCGTGGGAAGCGGGCAGAAGGACTCCCCGGTTGTGGGGTGCCTCACCTACCGATTGTTCGGTCGTCGGCGCAATTTGGCTACAGGCGGCTCCAGGCTGTGGACAAACTGGCGACGGGGCCCTGGGATGGGTGCAGGACGTCCAGCAGAGGGAGGCAGTGGGCAATGCCGGATGAACAAATGGCCGCAGCGGGCTCCGTACCGGCTTCACCGGGGGCCGCCCCGGCAGCCCCACCGGCCCCTCCGGCCGCGCCGGTGCCCGCCCCGCCGGTGCCGCCGGCGCCGGCCGCCGCGCCCCGCCCGCTCGACCCGATCGACCGGTCGATCATGCGGCTGCTCCAGACGGACGGCCGCGCGTCGATACGGTCGGTGGCCGAGCAGGTGCACGTCTCGCGCGCCAACGCGTACGCCCGGATCAACCGGCTGATCGACGACGGGGTGATCCGCGGATTCACGGCTCGGGTGAACCACGAACGCGCAGGTCAGGGCGCTTCCGCCTATATCACCCTGAAGATCGTCCAGAACTCGTGGCGGACGGTGCGGGAGAAGTTGCGCGAGCTGCCGGGGGCCGCCCACATCGCACTCGTCAGCGGGGATTTCGACGTCCTGCTGCTGGTCCACACGGCGGACAACCGGACCCTGCGGGAGCTGGTGCTGACCCGTCTGCAGTCCATCCCGGAGGTGCTCTCCACCCGCACGCTGCTGGTGTTCGAGGAAACGGACCTGCTGGACCCGGGCCCGCCCGCCGGCGGCCCGGCGCTCGCGGAGGACTGAGGAGGGGCCGGGAGGAGGGCTCCCGCTCTCCTCCCGGGACGTCAGGACTTCGTGCGCAGGCCGTCCAGGGCCATGCTGACCACCGCGTCCGCGAGCTGGTCGGGGGTCGTGCCCGGGTGCGGGCGGTACCACTCGACCAGCGAGTTGACCATGCCGAAGAGCAGCCGGGTGGCCAGCCGGATGTCCATGTCCGCCCGCAGGTCGCCGTCCGCGGCGGCGGCCTTGAGCAGCTCCGCCACCTGGTGGTCGAACTCGCGGCGGCGCTCCAGGGCCCAGCGCTCGGTGCGGGTGTTCCCGCGCACCCGCAGCAGCAGGGTGACGTACGGGAGTTCCGCGACGAGGACCTCGACCGTGCGGCGGGTGACGTACTCGACGCGGGCGACCGCCCGGCCGCGCAGGGCGCCGGGCTCCTCCAGGACCGCGAAGAGCTCGTCCAGCGCCCGGCTGACGGCGCGCTGCAGCAGCTCCTCCTTGCCCGCGACGTGGTGGTAGATCGAGGACTTGGAGATGCCGGCGGCCTTGGAGAGGTGCTCCATGGACGTGCCGTCGTAGCCGCGCTCGTTGAAGACCTGCACCGCCACCGACAGGAGCGTCTCGGGGGTGTAGGTGTCCCGCCTGGCCGTGGTCATCCGGTGCCCTCCTCCGCCGCTTCGCCCCCGTCGTCCCCGTCCGCTTCGCCGTCGTCCGCGTAGCCCAGCTTGAAGAGGGCCAGGGAGGGTGCGTAGCGGCCGCCGGGACAGCGCTCATCCAGGTGGTGCAGGAGGTCGTAGGCCCAGTCCCGGCCGACCCGCGCGTGCCATTCGGAGGGGCCCAGCGGGTAGTTGACGCCGAGCCGCATCGCGGTGTCGATGTCCTCGGCGGAGGCCACGCCGCGGGCCACCGCGTCGGCCGTGAGGTCGATCAGCATGGCCACGGTCCGGGCGACGATCATGCCGGGGACGTCGCCGATGACGGAGACCTTCTTGCCGAGCTTCTGGAAGAGGCCGACGGCCTCGGCGAGGGTGCGCTCGCTGGTGTCCGCGCTGACCGACAGGGCGATCCGGGTGGCGTCGCGGTAGTCCAGGGCGAGGTCGAAGTAGACGACGTCGGTGAACTCGACGGCCGTCTTGCCGTCGGCGAGCACCAGCTGGCCCTCGCCGGGCAGCTGGATGTACGGGCCGCCGTGCGCGGTGGAGGTCACCGCGATCCCGGCCTCCTCGATCAGCCCCGCCAGGGCGGCGGCCGGGCCGAGGTCGCCCACCACGGTCACCTTCGCCGGCGCCTCCTCGGGACCGGCGGTGCGCGGCGCGGGCGGCTGCGCGCCCTCGCCGTACGGGTACCAGCCGTGCCCGGACTTGCGGCCGAGGCGGCCCGACTGGACGAGCCGGCGCTGGGCGAGCGAGGGGGTGAACTTGGGGCTGCGGAAGAAGGACTCCCAGACCGAGCGGGTGACGGCCTCGTTGACGTCCTGGCCGATCAGGTCGGTCAGCGCGAACGGGCCCATCTTGAAGCCGCCGCTCTCGCGCAGGACGGCGTCGATGGTCGCGGGGTCGGCGCCCTGCTCCTCGTACACGGCGAAGGCTTCGGCGTAGAAGGGGCGGGCGATCCGGTTGACGATGAAGCCGGGGGTGTCGGCGCAGCGGACCGGCGTCTTCCCCCAGCCCAGGACGGTGCGGTACGCGCGCTCGGCGGCGGCCGGGTCGGTGGCGGAGCCGCTCACCACCTCCACGAGGGGGAGCAGCGGGGCCGGGTTGAAGAAGTGCAGGCCGAGGAAGCGGCCGGGGTGCGCGAGGCCGGCGGCGAGCTCGGTGACGGAGAGGGAGGAGGTGTTGGTGGCCAGCAGGGTGTCCGGCGAAACCACCTCTTCGAGTGCCGCGAAGAGGGCGCGCTTGACGCTGACGTCCTCGACGACGGCCTCGATGACGAGCGCGGCGTCCGCGAGACCGGCCAGGCCGTCGGCCGCCCGGATCCGGCCGGCCGCGTCCTCGGCCTCGGCCGGGTCGAGGCGTCCCTTGGCGGCCATCCGCTCGACGCGGTCGCGGACGAGGGAGGCGCCGGTCGCGGCGAGGGCGCCGTCGATGTCGTGGATCAGCACGCGGTGACCTGCGAGGAGGGCCACCTGGGCGATTCCCTGTCCCATGGTGCCGGCGCCGACGACCGCCACAGTGCGGGACCGCTCGATTGCTGTCATGTCCTGATCCTCCCGCACCGGGTTGTCCACAGGTCCTGCCGGGCCCTCTTGTCCCGACCGATCGTTCGGTTACTCTAACTCCAGTCTGCTCTTCTTCACCCGCCCCTGCCTGATCTCACGCTGAGAACCAGCCTGATCCTGCCCGGCTCAACGAGGAGTTGGTCCCTGATGGCCGCCGAGCTCACCCTCTCCCAGCTCACCGAGAAGCACCGGCCCACCCTGGACCAGGCGCTGGCTGCCATCCGCAGCCGCGCCTACTGGTCCCCGCACCCCGAGCACCCGAAGGCCTACGGGGAGACCGCCCCGGCCGAGGGGCTCGCCGCCTTCGAGGCCGTCCGCGGCACCCGCTTCGACCTCGACCAGCCCGGCACCGACGGCTGGACCGGCGGCGAGGTCTCCCCGTACGGCCCGGAGCTGGGCGTGGAGTACCCGCACGCCGACGCGGACGTGCTGCTGCCCGCGATGAAGGCCGGCATCGCCGCCTGGCGGGACGCCGGTCCCGAGACCCGCGCCCTGGTCTCCATCTCGGCCCGCACCCACGAATTCGCGCACGCGGTGATGCACACCAGCGGCCAGGCCTTCATGATGGCCTTCCAGGCGGGCGGCCCCCACGCGCAGGACCGCGGCCTGGAGGCCGTCGCCTACGCGTACGAGGAGCAGACCCGGGTCCCCGGCCAGGCGGACTGGTCCAAGCCGCAGGGCAAGCGCGACCCGCTGGAGCTCGGCAAGACCTTCACGGCGGTGCCGCGCGGCATCGCGCTGGTGATCGGCTGCAACACCTTCCCCACCTGGAACGGCTACCCCGGCCTGTTCGCCTCCCTGGCCACCGGCAACGCCGTCCTGGTCAAGCCGCACCCGCGCGCCGTCCTCCCGCTGGCCCTGACCGTCAAGGTGGCCCGCGAGGTGCTGGCCGAGGCGGGCTTCGACCCGAACCTGGTGGCGCTGGCGGTCGAGCGGCCGGGCGAGGGCATCGCCAAGACCCTGGCGGTCCGGCCCGAGATCAAGCTGATCGACTACACGGGGTCGACGGAGTTCGGCGACTGGCTGGAGGCCAACGCCCGCCAGGCCCAGGTCTACACGGAGAAGGCCGGCGTCAACACCGTCGTCGTCGACTCGACCTCGGACTACAAGGGCATGCTGTCCAATCTGGCCTTCTCCCTCTCGCTCTACAGCGGCCAGATGTGCACCACCCCGCAGAACCTGCTGATCCCCCGCGAGGGCATCGAGACGGACGCCGGGCACAAGTCGTACGACGAGGTCGTCGCCGACCTCGCCGCCTCGGTCGGCGGCCTGCTGGGCGACGACGCCCGGGCCAACGCGCTGCTGGGCGCCCTGGTCAACCCGGACGTCAAGGCCCGCCTGGAGGCGGCGGCCGGCCTGGGCGAGGTCGCGCTGGCCTCCCGCGAGGTGGCGAACCCCGAGTTCCCCGACGCGGTCGTACGGACCCCGGTGATCGTGAAGCTGGACGCCGGCAAGCAGGACCCGGAGGCGGCCTACCTGTCGGAGTGCTTCGGCCCGGTCTCCTTCGCGGTGGCGGTGGACTCCACGGCCGACGCCCTGGAACTGCTGCGCCGCACGGTGCGGGAGAAGGGCGCGATGACGGTGGGCGCGTACACCACTTCCGCGGACACCGAGCGGGCGATCGAGGAGGTCTGCCTGGAGGAGTCGGCGCAGCTGTCGCTGAACCTGACGGGCGGGGTCTACGTCAACCAGACCGCGGCCTTCTCCGACTTCCACGGCTCGGGCGGCAACCCGGCGGCGAACGCCGCGCTGTGCGACGGGGCGTTCGTCTCGAACCGCTTCCGCGTGGTGGAGGTCCGCCGCCAGGCCTGATCCACCGGGCCGGATCCGCCGGCCTGGTCCACCTGGACCAGGCCCGTCGGCCGGCCGGCCCCGGGCGGACGCCCCCTCCCGCTACTCCGTCGAGAAAGTGCGGGAGGAGGCGTCCGTCTGGGCCAGCCTGCGCAGGGCCGCGAACATGGCGTCACCGAGCACGGTGCCGACGGCGACCGTCTCAACGAGGTCCTCGCGGTCCACCCGGCGCGCCGTGAACTCCAGGTCCGCGCGGGCCACCTCCTCGGCGGCCCGCGCGTAGGCGTCGAGCACCTCGATGAAAGCGCCGTGCCCGACCCGGGCCAGCGCCGCCAGCGCCGCCGTCAGCGCCGCGCCCGCCGGGCTGTCCGGGTCGGCGTCCCAGCCCCGCTCCGCGATCAGCCGCGCCACCCTCTCCCGGGCCAGGACCGTCTCCGCGTCCGGCTCCCCGGCATGCTCCGCCACCAGCCGGTCGGCCACCTCACCCAGCATGTCGTGCACCGGCCGCTCCCGGTCGTCCACCGCCGCCAGGACCTCCCCGATGGCGGCCAGCGAGAGCCCGCCGACCTCCAGCAGGGCCCGGATCAGCCGCAGGCGCCGCTCGTGCGGGTCCCCGTAGCTCGCCTGGTTGGGGCTGGTCAGCTCACCGGGCGGGAGCAGACCCTCCCGCACGTAGTACTTGATCGTCGGGACCGTCACCCCGGTCCGGCGGCTCAACTCGCCGATACGCACCGCGTTTTCCGTTCTTTTCCGCTTGCCCTCTTGCCGCCACATCATAGATAGTGGCGCTATCAGATAGCGGCAAGTGTCACTATCCATTACGGGGGTTGGCTGGAATGACACCGATGAACTGGGCTTCGTTACGCACATGGCACCGGCCGCTGGTGGTGTTCGCGGCGGTCATGGTGGTGTGGGCGGCCGGCTCCGCCGCCGGACTGCTGCTCGACGACCGCGTCCTCATGGGCGCGCCGATCTGGGCCAAGCCGCTGAAGTTCGCCCTCTCCTTCGTGGGCTACGCCCTCGGCCTCGCCTGGATGATCACACTGCTGGGCCGGGCCCGGCCACGGCTGCACAGGCCGGCCTGGTGGGCCGGGACGGGGTTCGTCGCGGCGGGCGCCGTGGAGATGGTGCTGATCACCGGCCAGGTGGTGCGTGGTCGGCGCAGCCACTTCAACAACGCGACGCCCTTCGACTCGGCCGTGTACCAGGGCATGGCCTTCATGGCGGTGGCGCTGTGGACGACCACGCTCGTGATCGCCGTCCTGCTCTTCCGCGCCCGCCTCGCCGACCGGGCGACCACCTGGTCGATCCGGATCGCCGCGGTGCTCACCCTCACCGGGGCCGGACTCGGCTTCCTGATGACCCGGCCCACCGCGGAGCAGCGCGCGGCGGCCCTGGAGGACCCGCCGATCACCGGCGGCCACAGCGTGGGCGTCCCGGACGGCGGCCCGGGCCTGCCGCTGACCGGCTGGTCCACCACCGGCGGCGACCTGCGGATCCCGCACTTCGTCGGAATGCACGCGCTCCAGCTGCTGCCGCTGCTGGCCCTGGCGCTGGCCGCCCTCGCCCCGCGCTTCGTCCGGCTGTACGACGAGCGGGTGCGGCTGAGGCTGGTGCTGGTGGCGGGCGCCGCCTATGCCGCGGTACTGACCCTGCTGACCTGGCAGGCCCTGCGCGGCCTGCCGCTGGTCCACCCGGACGGGGCCACCCTCGGCGCGGGCGCGGCGATCGTGCTGGCCGGCGCGCTCGGCGCCGTGCTGTCACTGCGCGGCGGGACCGCCCCAGTGGAAGAGGGTCATGGCGACGCTGGTGGCGAGGTTGTAGCTGGACACCTGGGGCCGCATCGGCAGTGAGACCAGGTGGTCGGCCCGGGCCCGCAGCTCGGGCGAGATCCCGTGCCGCTCGGAGCCGAAGGCCAGCAGGGCGTCGTCGGGCAGGACCAGGCCGCGGATGTCCTCGCCCTCCGGGTCGAGCGCGTACACGGGCCCGGGCGGGAGCTCGTCCAGCTCCAGCCGGTCGACGGTCGTGGCGTAGTGCAGCCCGGCCCCGGCACGGACCACGTTGGGGTGCCAGGGGTCGAGGTCGCCGCGGGTCACCACACCGGTGGCGCCGAAGCCCGCCGCGAGGCGGACGACGGCTCCGACGTTGCCGAGGTTGCGCGGGTTGTCGAGCAGTACGACGGGCGCGGGGCGGGGCGTCCGCGCGAGGGCGGCCCGCCCTGCGTCCCGGTCGGGCCGCACGGCGAGGGCCGCGACCCCGGTGGGGTGCACCCGGGGCAGCAGCCCCTTGAGCTCCCCCCGGCGCACGAGCCGCACGACCGCTTCCTCCACGTCGGGCGCGAGCTCGGCGGCGAGGGCCCGCACCCCCTCGGGCTCCTCGGCCACGACGGCCACCACCTCGGCCCCGAACCGCAGGGCGTGCTTCAGCGCATGGAACCCGTCGAGCACCACAACGTCGTCCCGCCCGGCATTCTCGCCCCACTCCCGCACCACACTCATACCCCGACCCTACGGCCCACCAGGCACTATCCGGCCTCGCGGGGGACTATCCGGCCTCGCCGGGGACTATCCAGCCTCGCCGGCGTTTGAGGCGCGGGG
>NZ_JZWV01000011.1 GCF_000966975.1 Streptomyces katrae
GCGGGGAGAGGCTCCGCGCAGCGACCCCCGCAGCGCAGCCACCCGCACCCCCACCCACACCAGCAACCCCGTCGGCAGGAACACCGCATCGGCAGCGATCATCGCCAACGAAAAGAACGGCAACCCCAACAACACCGCGATCCCCGCGTGCTCCAGCATCATCACCGCCAGCAGCACGTTCTTGACCCGCCGGTTGAACAGCGTGAACGGAAACGCGACCTGCACCGCCACCGTCCCGTAGGTCAGCAGCATCACCACGACCCCGCTCCCCGCCAGCACCCCCGACAGCCCCGGCCACGGGCTGAAGTAGTCCAGCCGCAACGGGTAGTACAGCGCGGTCCCGTCCTGCCACCGCGAGCCCTGGATCTTGTACCAGCCGGCCGTCGCGTAGATCAGGCACACCTCCGCCATGATGACCAGCATCCCGGCGTTGTGCAGCAGGTTCGCGAACACGTCCAGCGCGGCCCGCCGCTCCCCCTCCGGCTCGTACCGCTCGACCAGCCACCACAGCGCCGCCCCCGTCCACAGCGCCGCGAACACGGCCGTCCACCCGTCGCTCAGCCGCCCGCTCACCGCCCCGTACGCGAGCACCGCACCCAGCACGCCCCACAGCACCGGCCCCGCCGCCCCCGCCGAGGCGGTGCCCCGCTCCCGCGCCCGCCGCGCGTCCAGCGACCACACCCGCGCACAGCGCGTCAGCACCAGGTACATCGCCATCAGATGGACGACGTTGTCCCCGCCGTCGCCCATGAACACGCTGCGGTTCTGCAGCGACAGCACCCCGACCATGAACAGCACCGACGTCGCCCGCGTCCGCCAGCCCAGCGCCAGCAGCGCGCTCGCGGCCACGGCCAGGCCGTAGACGAGCTCGAACCACCACCCGGACCCCGACCACAGCAGCACCGTGAAGGCGTGGTTCCCGGCGACCAGCCGCTCCGCGAGCTCCCGGCTCCACGGCCCGTCCGGGCCGTACAGCTCGTGCCGGTGCGGGAACTCGCGCAGCAGGAAGAACAGCCAGGTCCCGGCGAAGCCGATGCGTACGACGGCGCTCTGGTACGGACCGAGCGCCTCCCCGCTGACTCGCGCGAGGGCCCGCCTCAGACCGTCCACCACGGCAGCTCCCGGTAGTACGTCTGGGTGTCGGTCTTCTCCTCGCTCCAGGCCGGCGCGGCCACGGCCCGCGTCGCCGAGCGCAGCTGGACCCGTACGATCCGCTGCCCGTCGGGCAGCCCCGCTCCCAGCCGGGCGCCGGCGATCCGCTTCAGGTAGGCCTCGGACAGCTCCCCGCGCTCGGCGTCGGTCGCCTTGTTCTCCTCGTCGTGGGAGCCGGTGAAGAAGTCCCAGGCCCGGCGGAGCTCGTTCTGCCGGGTGTGGCTCGGCAGCAGGCTGTGCCGGATGCCCGCCGCGTCCTGCGCGGACAGGTCGCGCCAGCCGGTCGTGACCAGGGCGCCGTCCCCGTCGCGGACCTGGGCGCGGGCCTCGACGGCGATGTTCTGCTGGAGGGGGTTGGGGGCGAAGAGCTTCCAGTTCTGCTCGAACTCCGGATAGACCCAGC
The DNA here is from genome assembly GCF_000966975.1 of Streptomyces katrae. Classification (GTDB taxonomy): domain Bacteria; phylum Actinomycetota; class Actinomycetes; order Streptomycetales; family Streptomycetaceae; genus Streptomyces; species Streptomyces katrae. Next base: position 1,556 of record NZ_JZWV01000011.1, read on the forward strand.
CGTCGACCAGGCCGGCGTTCCGCTTGCTGAGCGTGTTGGACGGCGCGACGTGCAGGAAGACCAGTCCCAGGTGCAGGCAGACGGCGACGGCCAGCGCCGCCAGGACCAGCGCCGCGAGGATCCGGTACGGCAGGGACAGGCCGGCGAGGCCGGGGGCGCGGGGCGGTGCGGAACCGGGCTCGTCCTCGCGCTCGCGCTCGTTCGCGTCCATCCCGCCCCGATCATCCGGCGTCCACAGGGTTGCCCACAGAGGTTGACACCCTACGGGCCGTCGTCTCACCATTGAAGAGGATGAACCGAACGATCGGTCGGTCGGGCGGACGGCAGGCGCGGACGCAGATTCGGACAGGGAGCCGTGATGGTCGCAGTGACTCCGGAGACGGGGACGTCGGGCGGGGTGGACGGAGGGTCCGCGGGCCTCGGCGCGCAGCTGAGGGCGGACTTCGACGCCGCCGTCGCGGCGGACGAGCGCGTGGAGCCGCGCGACTGGATGCCCGAGGAGTACCGCGCCTCCCTGGTCCGCCAGATGGCACAGCACGCCCACTCCGAGATCATCGGCATGCAGCCCGAGGCCAACTGGATCACGCGCGCGCCCTCCCTGCGCCGCAAGGCGATCCTGATGGCCAAGGTGCAGGACGAGGCGGGGCACGGGCTGTACCTCTACAGCGCCGCCGAGACCCTCGGCACCAGCCGTGACGAGCTCCTCGACAAGCTCCACTCCGGCAAGCAGAAGTACTCCTCGATCTTCAACTACCCGACCCTGACCTGGGCGGACGTCGGCGCCATCGGCTGGCTCGTGGACGGTGCGGCGATCACCAACCAGGTGCCGATCTGCCGCTGCTCCTACGGCCCCTACGCCCGCGCGATGGTCCGGATCTGCAAGGAGGAGTCCTTCCACCAGCGCCAGGGCTACGAGCTGCTCCTCGCCCTCTCGAAGGGCACCGAGGCCCAGCACGCGATGGCCCAGGACGCCGTGGACCGCTGGTGGTGGCCCTCCCTGATGATGTTCGGCCCGCCGGACGACGAGTCGGTCCACAGCGCCCAGGCGATGGCCTGGCGCATCAAGCGGCACTCCAACGACGAACTGCGCCAGCGTTTCGTGGACATCGCCGTCCCGCAGGCCGAGTCCCTGGGCCTGACCCTGCCCGACCCGGACATCAAGTGGAACGAGGAGCGCGGGCACTACGACTTCGGCGCCATCGACTGGGCCGAGTTCTGGGACGTGCTCAAGGGCAACGGCCCCTGCAACGAACAGCGCATCAGCCAGCGGCGCAGGGCCCACGAGGAAGGCGCCTGGGTCCGCGAAGCGGCCACGGCGTACGCGCAGAAGCACACCGGCACCGGACGAGAGGTAGAGGCATGACGCAGAACTGGCCCCTGTGGGAGGTGTTCGTGCGCTCGCGCCGCGGCCTCTCGCACACGCACGCGGGCAGCCTGCACGCCCCCGACGCGGAGATGGCCCTGCGCAACGCACGCGACCTCTACACGCGGCGGAACGAAGGCGTCTCCATCTGGGTCGTGCCCTCGGCCGAGATCACGGCCTCCTCGCCGGACGAGCGGGACCCGTTCTTCGCCCCCTCCGCCGACAAGCCCTACCGGCACCCCACCTTCTACGAGATCCCCGAGGGGGTGCGCCACCTGTGAGCGCCGACACCGCCACCCCGCCCGCGGCCACGGCCGCCGTCCTCGCCCTCGCGGACGACGCGCTGATCCTCTCCCACCGCCTCGGCGAATGGGCCGGCCACGCCCCGGTCCTGGAGGAGGAGGTCGCCCTCGCGAACATCGCGCTCGACCTGCTCGGACAGGCCCGCGTGCTGCTGTCCATGGCGGGCGACGAGGACGAGCTGGCCTTCCTGCGCGAGGAGCGCGCCTTCCGCAACCTCCAGCTGGTCGAGCAGCCCAATGGGGACTTCGCCCACACCATCGCCCGCCAGCTGTACTTCTCCCTCTACCAGCACGAGCTGTACACAGAACTGGCCGCCGGCGACGGCCCGTTCGCCCCGCTGGCGGCCAAGGCCGTCAAGGAGACGGCCTACCACCGCGACCACGCCGAGCAGTGGACGCTGCGGCTCGGCGACGGCACCGAGGAGAGCCGCCGGCGGATGCGCGCGGCCCTGGACGCGCTGTGGAAGTACACCGGGGAGATGTTCCGCCCGGTCGACGGCCTGGACGTGGACCCGGCCGCCCTGGAGGCCCGCTGGCTGGCCGCGCTGGGCCGCGTACTGGAGCAGGCGGGCCTCTCCCTGCCCGAGGGCCCGCGTACGGGCGCCTGGGCCGCCGGAGCGGGCCGCGAGGGCCTGCACACCGAGCCGTTCGGGCGGCTCCTCGCGGAGATGCAGCACCTGCACCGCAGCCACCCCGGAGCGTCGTGGTGACCGCCGCGGCGGCGACCACCCGTCTGGAGGCGGAGCTGGCCGAGCTGGCCGGCACCGTCCCCGACCCCGAGCTGCCCGTGCTGACCCTCGCCGAGCTGGGCGTCCTGCGCGGCGTGCGGATGCATGACGACGGACACGCCGAGGTGCTCCTGACCCCCACCTACACCGGCTGCCCGGCCATCGAGGCCATGTCCGCCGACATCGAGCGGGTCCTGACCGGGCACGGCATACCGGAGGTGCGGGTCACCACGGTGCTGTCCCCCGCCTGGTCCACCGACGACATCAGCGCCGAGGGCCGGCGCAAGCTCGCCGAGTTCGGCATCGCCCCGCCCCGCCCGCACTCCGCCGGCGGTCCGGTCCCGCTCACCCTGTCGGTGCGCTGCCCCCACTGCGGCTCGACCGACACCGAGCTGCTCAGCCGGTTCTCCTCCACCGCCTGCAAGGCGCTGCGCCGGTGCGTCGCCTGCCGCGAACCGTTCGACCACTTCAAGGAGCTGTAGATGGCCGCACCCCGCCACGGCGCGTTCCACCCCCTGACGGTGGCGGCGGTCGACCGGCTCACGGACGACTCGGTGGCGCTGACCCTGTCGGTGCCCGGGGAACTGCGCGCCGAGTACCGGCACGCACCCGGCCAGCACCTCACGCTGCGCCGGACCCCCGACGGGGGCGCCGAGGTCCGCCGGACCTACTCGATCTGCTCCCCCGCCCCGGCCCCCGACGGCCCGGGCCCGGCCGAGCTTCGCGTCGGGGTGCGGCTGGTGGAGGGCGGCGAGTTCTCCACCTTCGCCCACAAGGAGATCACCGCCGGGGACGTGCTGGACGTGATGGTCCCGGCCGGCCGGTTCGTACTGGACCCGGCGGCGGCCCCGGCCTCGGCGCACTACGCGGCGATCGTCGGCGGCAGCGGCATCACCCCGGTGCTGTCGATCGCCGCGACCCTGCTGGCGGCCCGCCCCGACGCCCGGTTCTGCCTGGTGCGCAGCGACCGGACGGCGGCCTCCACGATGTTCCTGGAGGAGGTGGCCGACCTCAAGGACCGCTACCCCGACCGTTTCCAGCTGGTCACCGTCCTCTCCCGGGAGGAGCAGGAGGCCGGGCTGCCGTCCGGGCGGCTCGACGAGGCCCGCCTCACGGCCCTGCTGCCCGCGCTGCTGCCGGTCGGGGAGGTCACGGGCTGGTTCCTGTGCGGCCCGTACGGGCTGGTGACGGGTGCCGAGCGGGCCCTGGGCGCGCTGGGCGTCGCCCGGACCCGGGTGCACGAGGAGATCTTCCACGTCGAGGACACCGCCCCGCAGGACCCCGTACGGCCCTCGGCCCCGGTCGCGGCCCACGGCCGGGTCACCGCCCGCCTCGACGGACGCTCGGGCACCTGGCCGGTGCAGGCCGGGGAGTCGCTGCTGGACGCCGTGCTCCGCAACCGCGCGGACGCCCCGTACGCCTGCAAGGGCGGGGTCTGCGGCACCTGCCGGGCGTTCGTGGTCTCGGGCGAGGTACGGATGGAGCGCAACTTCGCGCTGGAGGAGGAGGAGACGGAGGCCGGGTTCGTGCTGGCCTGCCAGTCCCACCCGGTGACGGAGGAAGTGGAGATCGACTTCGACCGCTGAGCGTCCCCGGCGGGCTGTGCTTTTCCCGCCGCCTGCTCTATCTTGACGGCCCGTCAGATCCGGTACGCGGATCGGAACCGGTGCACGCGGGAGGACAGGCAGTGGACTTCACCTTCACCGAGGAACAGCAGGCGGCCGTCGAGGCGGCGAAGGCCGTGTTCGCCGACGTCGCCCCCGACGGCGTGCCCAGCCCCGCGCTCACACCGGGAGCCGTCGCGGAGGAGTTCGACCGGCCCCTGTGGGCCACCCTCGCCGGCTCCGACCTGCTGGGCCTCGTCCTCGCCGAGGAGCACGGCGGGGCCGGCCTCGACACCATCGCGCTCTGCCTGGTGCTGCGCGAGGCGGCCAGGGTGCTGGCCCGGGTCCCGCTGCTGGAGCACTGCGCCACCGCCATGGCCGTCCAGGCCCACGGAAGCCCCGAGCTGACCGCCGCCCTGCTGCCCGGAGCCGGACGCGGCACGCTCGTCCTCACCGTCGCCGCACAGGGCCGCACCGGCCACGACCCCGCCGAACTCGCCGTCACCGCACGCCGCGAGGGCGCGGTCTGGACCCTGGACGGGGTGCAGACCGCCGTCCCCTGGGCGCACAGCAGCGACTGGATCGCCGTACCCGCCCACACCGGCGACGGCGAGGCCGTCCTCGCCCTGCTCCCGCGGACCACCGAGGGCCTCACCCTCGCCGACCAGTACTCCACCAGCGGGGAGAAGTTCGCCGAACTCACCCTCGACCGGGTACGGGTCCCCGCCGCCCACGTGATCGACGCGCCCGGCGCCTGGGAGCGGCTGCGCCAGGTCCTGGCCACCGGCACCTGCGCCCTCGCACTCGGTCTCGGCGAGGCCGTCCTCACGATGACCAGCGGCTACACCAGCAAGCGGGAGCAGTTCGGCTTCCCCGTGGCCACCTTCCAGGCCGTCGCGGTCCAGGCCGCCGACCGCTACATCGACCTGCGCGCCATGGAGGTCACCCTCTGGCAGGCGGCCTGGCGCCTCGACGCCGCGACCGGCGCGGCGGGCGGCCCGCTGCCCGCCTCCGGGGACGTGGCCGTCGCCAAGATCTGGGCCTCCGAGGGCGTACGCCGGGTCGTACAGACCGCGCAGCACCTGCACGGCGGCTTCGGCGCCGACACGGACTACCCGCTGCACCGCTACCACGCCTGGGCCAAGCAGCTGGAACTCCAGCTCGGCCCGGCCGCCGCGCACGAGGAGGCCCTGGGCGACCTGCTGGCCGCCCACCCCCTCGGCTGAGAGCTGGGACCGCCGCTCGGTCTAGAGGACGAAGGCCGGGTTCCCGTTGTCCGTGACCATCGGGCGCCCGGCGCCGTCCCACGCCTGCATCCCGCCGGTCACGTTGACGGCGTCGATGCCCTGGCCCACGAGGTACTGGGTGACCTGGGCGCTGCGCCCGCCCACCCGGCACATCACGTACGCGGTGCGGCCGTCGGCGACCGCCTCCGTCACCTCTCCGAAGCGCGCGACGAAGTCGCTCATCGGGACGTGCAGGGCGCCCTCGACATGACCGGCCGCCCATTCGTCGTCCTCGCGGACGTCCAGGACGAGGCCTTCGGCGGGCACCGCGGCGGCCTCCACCGAGGGGAGCGGTCCGAAGTTCATGACAGTCGCCTTCTCTCTTCGCAGGTCTGGCCTGCCAACCTATCCGACCCCGGCACCACGGCTCACGGAGCCGCCAGGGCCGCCAGTTCCGCCTCGCGCTCGGAGACCTGGGCCAGCAGCTGCTCGGCGATCTCCTCCAGCAGCCGGTCCGGATCGTCGGGCGCCATCCGCAGCATCGCGCCGATCGCGCTGTCCTCCAGCTCCTTGGCCACCATCGACAGCAGCTCCTTGCGCTGCGACAGCCACTCCAGCCGGGCGTACAGCTCCTCGCTCTCGCTGGGCGCCGCGGCCTCCGGCACGGGACCGGCGTCCCATTCCTCGGCCAGCTCGCGCAGCAGCTGCTCCTCACCACGCCCGTAGGCGGCGTTGACCCGCGCGATGAACGCGTCGCGCCGCGTCCGCTCGGCCTCGTCCTGGGCGAGGTCCGGGTGGGCCCGGCGGACCAGCTCACGGTAGAGCCGGCGGACCTCCTCCGAGGGCCGCACCCGCTGCGGCGGGCGCACCGGCCGGTCGGTGAGCATGGCCGCCGCGTCGTCGGAGATCCCGTCCGAGTCCAGCCAGTCGTGGAACAGCTCGTCCACCCCGGGCATCGGCATGACCAGCGAACGGGCCTCCCGGGCCCGCCTCAGGTCCTCGGGATCCCCGCTGCGCGCGGCCTTCGCCTCCGCGATCAGCGCGTCCAGCTCGTCGAGCCGCGAGTACATCGGGCCGAGCTTCTGGTGGTGCAGCCGGGAGAAGTTCTCGACCTCCACCCGGAAGGTCTCCACCGCGATCTCGAACTCGATCAGTGCCTGCTCGGCGGCCCGCACGGCACGCTCCAGGCGCGCCTCGGGCCGCTCGTCACCGGAGGCGGCCGGGGCTTCGGGGGCGGTCTGTCCGCTCTGCTCGCTCACCCGGCCAGCCTACGGCCCGCCCGGGGCGGTCCCACGCGGATGTTTCACGTGAAACGTGCCCCAGGGCCCGCGGGCCGGTCCTCAGACCCCGAACTCGGCCGCGATCCGGCCGGAGCGCACCGCCGCCACCAGGTCGGCGTGGTCGGCCTCACTGCGGTCGGCGTAGGCCACGGCGAAGGCGCCCACCGCCTCGTCCAGCTCCTCGTTCTTCCCGCAGTACCCGGCCAGCAGCCGCGGATCGGCGCTGTGGGCGTGCGCCCGGGCCAGCAGGGCGCCGGTCATCCGGCCGTAGTCGTCGATCTGGTCGGGGGTCAGTGCCGCCGGGTCCACGCTGCCCTTGCGGTTGCGGAACTGGCGGACCTGGTACGGGCGCCCGTCGACGGTGGTCCAGCCCAGCAGGATGTCGGAGACCACCTGCATCCGCTTCTGCCCGGCCACCACGCGCCGGCCCTCGTGCTCCTCCGCCGGGGAGTGGAAGCCCAGCGCGGGAAGGTGCGGCAGCAGCACGGAGGGGCGGGCCTCCTTGACCTGGAGCACCAGCGGCTCGCCCCGGTGGTCCAGCAGCAGCACCACGTACGAGCGGGTGCCCACGCTGCCGGTGCCGACCACACGGAAGGCCACGTCGTGGATCGAGTAGCGGGCCAGCAGCGGCAGCCGGTCCCCCGAGAGGGTGGTCAGGTAGGGGCCCAGCGAGGCGGCCACGGCGGCGGCCTCGGCGTCGCCGACCCGGCGCAGCACGGGCAGCGCGTCGACGAAGCGCCGGCTCCCGTCCTCACCGGCCTCGGTGGACTTGGCGGCGAACCGGGCGGAGGTGTTGTTGCGGGCCTTCTGCGAAACCCGTTCCAGCGTGCCCAGCAGGTCGCGGGCGTCGGTGTGGGAGACGAGCTCCTCGTCGGCGATGGCGTTCCAGGCGTCGAGCGCGGGCAGCTTGGCCAGCAGCCGCATGGTGCGCCGGTAGGCGCCCACGGCGTCCTGCGCCGCCGACCGGCAGGTGTCCTCGTCGGCCCCCGCCACGCGTCCGGCCAGTACCAGGGAGGTCGCGAGGCGCTTCACGTCCCACTCCCACGGGCCGAAGACGGTCTCGTCGAAGTCGTTCAGGTCGATCACGAGCCGGCCGCGCGCGTCCCCGTAGAGGCCGAAGTTGGCCGCGTGGGCATCGCCGCAGATCTGGGCGCCCACGCCGGTCACCGGGCCGCCGGACAGGTCGTGCGCCATCAGCCCGGCGGATCCGCGCAGGAAGGCGAAGGGGTTGGCGGCCATCCGGCCGACGCGTATCGGGGTCAGCTCGGCGACCCGGCCGACGTTGGACTCCTCCACCGCGCGCACGGCGTCCGGGCGGTCGGCGGGCATCTCGAAGGAGGCGTGGGCGGCGCGCGGTACGCGCAGCCGCAGGGCCTTGCCGGCCTCCTTGGCGGAGCCCGTCACGGCCCTCGGCGCGAAGCCCGGGACGCGCGGGATGCGCCCGCCGGCCCGTGCCGCACCGGCGGCCGCCGCCGCGTCCGTCGCGTACTGTCCCGATGCCGTCACCATCTGCGCAGCCCCCGCACCTCGTCACGCCCCACCGGCGGCTTCTCCGCCGGTCAGATCGGCCCGACCGTACCCCAAGTCCCGTGCACGGCACCGCCACAGGGCCGCCACAGCCCTGCTACAAACCCGCGTCCCGCGCGAGCAGCGCCGCCTGCACCCGGTTCTCGCACTCCAGCTTCGCGAGGATCCGGCTCACGTACGTCTTCACCGTCGCCTCGCTCATGTGGAGCCTGCGGCCGGCGTCCGCGTTGGACAGGCCCTCTCCGAGCAGCGCCAGCACCCCGCGCTCCCGTTCGCTCAGCGCGGCCACCCGGCGCCGGGCCTCCTCACCGCGGCCCGCGGCCCGGCCGGTGGCCAGCTGGTCCACCACGTGCCGGGTCGCGGCGGGGGACAGGTAGGCGTCCCCGGCGGCGGCCGCCCGGACCGCGCCGATCAGCTCGGCAGGAGCCGAGTCCTTCAGCAGGAAGCCCGCGCTGCCCTGGCCCAGCGCCCGCAGCACGTTCTCCTTCTCGCCGAAGGTGGTCAGGACCAGCGCCCGTGCCCCCGGCACCGCCCGCCCCAGCTCGCCCAGGGCGGTCAGCCCGTCCATCACCGGCATCTGGATGTCGAGCAGCACCACGTCCGGGGCGTGGGAGCGGGCCAGCTCCACCGCCTCCCTGCCATTGGCCCCCTCCGCGACGACCTCGATGTCCGGCGCCGAGGTCAGGATCATCCTGATCCCGGCCCGGATCAGCGGCTCGTCGTCGGCGATCACCACTCGGATCACCTTGGCTGTCACCCGCGCTCCTACTGCTCGACCTCGTACGCCTGTTTCTCCACGAGCTTGCCGTCCCGGAAGCAGAACCGGAAAACGGTGTCGGTCGTCATCCTCGAATCCTCCGCGGACAGCAGGGCGAAACAGTCCGCCCCCTCCGGCTGCGGCGGCCCCTTGCGCTCCATGCCCGAGGTCAGGACGCTGTCGCCGTCCGGCAGCCGTTTGCGGACGTCCTGCTCGAACTCGCCCACGTGCACCGCGTCGTAGTCCTCCCGGCTGATCATCGCCTTGTTCGCGGACCCCAACAGCAGGACCGCCCCCGCGCCCAGCACGATCACCAGCAGCACCACGGCCGCCACGGCGATGCCGCAGCCCATCGCGACGCCCCCGGCCCGGCTGCGGACGGGCACCGCCAGCTCCCGGTCCAGCGCCGCCCAGTCCATCGGCGGTGCCGCCTTGGGCGCACCCCGCAGGGCGAGCGCCCGCGCCTGCGACCGCTGGCCGAAGTCGTCCGGCACCTCCTCGACGAGCCCGGCCGGCTCCGTCCCGTACGGCAGGACGCCGGCCACCCGGAACCCTCCGTCCTCGGTGGCGCCCGCGTGGACCATGCCGCCCACCAGCCGGGCGCGCTCGCGCAGCCCCGTCAGGCCCTGGCCCCCAGAGACGACCTCGCCGGAACCCCGTTCGGCCGCCGGGCCGTTGGCGATCTCCACCACCAGGGAGTCGTCCTCGTAGCGGAGTTCCACGGCGATCGCCGCCCCCGGAGCGTGCTTGTAGGCGTTGGTCAGCGCCTCCTGCACGATCCGGTACGCCGCGTGGTCGCAGGCCGCGACCAGCGGCCGGGGCCGTCCCGCCGTGCCGAGCCGTACGTCGGTCCCCGCGGCCCGCGCCGCCTCCACGATGCCCGCGATCCCGGCCACCCCGCGCGCGGCTGGCTGCGCCTCCTCCGCGGGGGCCGGAGCCTCCACCCCGTCCCGCAGGATCCCCACGACCTCGCGCAGCTCGTGCATCGCCGCCACCGAGGCCTGCCGCAGCACACCGACCGCCTCCCGCTGGCGGTCCGTCAGCGACGGGTCCACCTCCAGCGCCCCCGTGTGCACCGAGATCAGCGCCAGCTGGTGGCCCAGGCTGTCGTGCATGTCCTGGGCGATCCGCTGCCGTTCCCGCAGCCGGGCCTGCCCGGCCACCATCGTCCGCTCCCGCACCAGCCGGTCGTTGCGCTCCTGGAGGGCGCTCAGCAGGGTCCTGCGCTGGTGCCAGTAGCGGCTGGCCAGCCCGGGCATGACGGTGGCGGCGAGGAACAGCAGGGTGGTGAACACGACCGTCAGCAGGGGCCGCATCAGCGCCCACTGGTCGACCAGGGTGAGCCCGACGGACGCGAGGAAGGCCAGGACGAACGCGACGAGCGCCCGGCCCACGCCGACGATCCGCCGCCCCGCGGACCAGCCCAGCACGATCGTCACGAGGAACACGGCGGGCAGGAAGGCGCTCGCGGCCGCGCCCAGCACCAGCGTGGCCGCCGGCAGCCGCCGGCGCAGCAGCACCAGGGCCACCACGGCCAGGGCCCCGAGGAGCATCTTCGGGCCGGAGCTGTTGCTGAGCTCGTCGGCGCCGAGGCCGAGCAGGGCCAGCACCCCCGCGATGGTCAGGTCCCCCGCCAGCACGCGCCGGGACCAGGGCTCCGGCCCCTTCAGCCAGTCCCGGCCCGCACGCACCCTCGCCTCGGCATCCACGCGGACGACCCTAGACAGCGGCACCCGCCGGTGCCCGCCCTCTTTCGTCTCGCCCCGCACGACGAAAGTCGGACGGCCGCCCCTTCGTCCAGGGGAAGCGGCCGGAAACAGCAGGAAGCCCCGATCCGGATTCCGGATCGGGGCTTCCCCGATGTGGGCGAGGGGGGATTTGAACCCCCACGTCCCGAAGGACACTGGCACCTGAAGCCAGCGCGTCTGCCGTTCCGCCACTCGCCCGAGCAGCTCTCCAGTGGATCTTGCCTTTCGGCCCGTTCCCCTGGCGACGTCGAAACAGTAGCACGTCAGACGGGGTGGATTGAAATCGCTTTCCCGTCACCCCCGGTGGACCTCCCGACGGCCCCTCCCGCAGCCCCCTCCGGGTGCGGGACACTGTTCCCTGAGCACCCCTACGATCCCTTGTGAGGACCAACACTCCTGTGGACAGGAGCGAAGGGGAACCACCCGAATCCGCCACGCGTGGATACGATCAGTAAGCAGTACAGGGCGACAGCGACGGAGGAGGTGCCCGATGGGAGTCCTGAAGCGGTTCGAGCAGCGTCTCGAAGGTCTGGTGAACGGCACCTTCGCCAAGGTATTCAAGTCCGAGGTCCAGCCGGTGGAGATCGCCGGCGCCCTCCAGCGGGAGTGCGACAACAACGCCACCATCTGGAACCGCGAGCGGACCGTCGTGCCCAACGACTTCATCGTGGAGCTGAGCACCGGCGACTACGAGCGCCTGAGCCCCTACTCCGGGCAGCTCGGCGACGAGCTCGCCGGCCTCGTCCGCGACTACGCCAAGCAGCAGCGCTACAGCTTCATGGGCCCCATCAAGGTCCACCTGGAGAAGGCGGAGGACCTGGACACGGGCCTCTACCGGGTCCGCAGCCGCACCCTGGCCTCCAGCACCTCCCAGGACCCCTCCCAGGGCCGGCAGGGCGGTTACGGCTACCCGCCGGTCGCCGCCCCTCCCATGCCCGCGGGTCCGCCCCCGGGCGCTCCCGGCGGCCGCCCCGGCGGCGCCCCCACGACTTCCGGCGCCCCGGGCACCATGCGCCGCTGGATCGAGATCAACGGCACCCGCCACCAGATCTCGCGTCCCACGCTCGTACTCGGCCGCAGCACCGAGGCCGATGTGCGGATCGACGACCCCGGCGTATCCCGCCGGCACTGTGAGATCCGGACCGGAACACCCCCGACGATCCAGGATCTCGGGTCCACCAACGGCATCGTGGTGGACGGGCAGCACACCACCCGCGCTACGCTCCGCGACGGCTCGCGGATCGTCGTGGGCAGCACCACCATCATTTACCGGCAAGCCGAAGGGTGAAGCGGGGGCAATGTCAGAGCTGACCCTGACGGTCATGCGGTTGGGTTTCCTGGCCGTTCTGTGGCTGTTCGTCATCGTGGCCGTTCAGGTCATCCGCAGCGACCTCTTCGGTACGCGCGTCACGCAGCGCGGCTCGCGCCGCGGCGGCGGCGCGGCCGCGGCGGCGCAGCAGCCGGGGCGGCAGCCCGCCCCGCCGCAGCAGCGCCAGCGCCGGGGAGCGCCGACCAAGCTCGTCGTCTCCGAGGGGACCCTCACGGGCACGACCGTGACCCTCGCCGGCCAGACGATCACGCTGGGCCGCGCCCACGACTCCACGATCGTGCTGGACGACGACTACGCCTCCAGCCGCCATGCCAGGATCTACCCCGACCGTGACGGCCAGTGGATCGTCGAGGATCTCGGGTCCACCAACGGCACGTATCTCGACCGGACCCGTCTCACCACCCCGACGCCCATTCCGCCGGGCGCCCCGATCCGCATCGGCAAGACCGTCATCGAGCTGCGGAAGTAGTACGAGAATGAGCGAGCGGAGCGAGCGAGCCGCAGCGGTCCGTCCCACCGGGGACACGGGCCCGAGCGCGCTCCCGACCGGAGGGTGGGCAGTGTGGCTCGAGACCGGTTGTATTCCGGGGCAGCAACTTCGTCGACAGGGCAGGTGCGCATGAGTCTGTCCCTGCGTTTCGCCGCCGGATCGCACAAGGGGATGATCCGCGAGGGCAACGAGGACTCCGGCTACGCCGGTCCCCGGCTCCTCGCCGTCGCCGACGGCATGGGCGGCCAGGCCGCCGGCGAGGTCGCCAGCTCCGAGGTCATCTCCTCGCTCGTCCAGCTCGACGACGACATCCCGAGCTCCGACATCCTCACCGCCCTCGGCATCGCCGTGCAGCACGCCAACGACCAGCTGCGCGTGATGGTCGAGGAGGACGCCCAGCTCGAGGGCATGGGCACCACGCTCACCGCCCTGCTGTGGACCGGCCAGCGGCTCGGCCTCGTCCACGTCGGCGACTCCCGCGCCTACCTGCTGCGCGACGGCGTCCTCACCCAGATCACCCAGGACCACACCTGGGTCCAGCGGCTCGTCGACGAGGGCCGGATCACCGAGGAAGAGGCCACCACCCACCCGCAGCGCTCCCTGCTGATGCGGGCGCTCGGCAGCGGCGACGTCGTGGAACCCGACCTCTCCATCCGCGAGGTCCGGGCCGGCGACCGCTACCTGATCTGCTCCGACGGCCTGTCCGGCGTCGTCTCCCACCAGACCCTGGAGGAGACCCTCGCCGACTACCACGGCCCGCACGAGACGGTGCAGTCCCTGATCCAGCTCGCCCTGCGCGGCGGCGGACCGGACAACATCACCTGCATCGTCGCGGACGTCCTCGACACCGACAGCGGCGACACCATGGCCGCCCAGCTGAGCGACACCCCGGTGGTCGTCGGCGCGGTCGCCGAGAACCAGCACCAGCTCTTCGACGGCAACGCCATGCAGACCCCGGCCGGCCGGGCCTCCGGCCTCGGCCGCCAGACCCCGCCGCCGGGCGCCTTCGGCCCCCCGGGCAGCGGTGACGCCGCAGGCTACGGATACCCCGACCAGAGCCAGGGCGGCGGCGCCCCGTACGGAACCTTCGGCGAACCCGAGGCGTACGACGCCGACGGCCAGTACGACGACTCGTACGACCACCCGCGCAAGCGGCGCGGCAAAGGGCGCAAGTGGACCACCCGCACCCTGATCCTGCTGCTCGTCGCCGGTGTCGTCGGCGGGGGCCTGTACGCCGCGCACCGCTGGACGCAGACCCAGTACTACGTGGGCGTCAAGGGTGACCACGTCGCGCTGTACCGCGGCATCAGCCAGAACCTGGCCTGGATCCACCTCTCTCAGGTCGAGACGGATCATCCCGAGATCGAACTGAAGTACCTGCCGTCCTTCAAGCGGAAGCAGGTCGAGGCCACCATCAGCGAAGACAGCCTCGACGGGGCGCGCAAGAAGATCGACGAGCTCGGCACCCAGGTCTCCGCCTGCAAGCAGGAAGAGGCCCGCCGCGCCGCCGAAGCGCAGGGCAATCAGACGCCCGGACCCAACCTGACTCCCGCGGAGCAGGCTGTCGTCGGCCAGTGCGAGAAGCAGTAGACATACGCGGGCACAGGGGGCCCGCCACACCATGAGCGTTGTCACCAACACGACCACCATCGGCGCCATCGAGGCGCCGAGCCGGCGGAACACCGAGCTCCTGCTGCTCGCCTTCGCCGTGGTCATCCCGATCTTCGCCTACGCCAACGTGGGCCTGTCGATCCACGGCGAGCTGCCCCCGGGCATGCTGGTCTACGGGCTCGGCTTCGCCGTGCTCGCCGGCATCGCGCACCTCGTCGTACGCCGCTTCGCCAAGTACGCCGACCCGCTGCTGCTGCCGATCGCGACCCTGCTCAACGGACTCGGCGTCGTCCTGATCTGGCGTCTCGACCAGTCCGAGCGGCTGCGGACCCTCGCCAAGCGCAGCTTCGGCGTCTTCACCGAGTCCGCCCCGCGCCAGATGATGTACACGGGGCTCGCCATCGCCCTGTTCTCCGTGGTCCTGCTGGTCCTCAAGGACCACCGCGTGCTCCAGCGGTTCACGTACATCTCGATGGCCGGCGCCCTCGTCCTGCTCATCCTGCCCGTCATCCCGGGTCTGGGCGCGGACGTCTTCGGCGCGAAGATCTGGATCAGCGTCGGCGGGTTCTCCATCCAGCCCGGTGAGTTCGCCAAGATCGTCATCGCGATCTTCTTCGCCGGCTACCTGATGGTGAAGCGCGACGCCCTGGCCCTGGCTAGCCGCCGTTTCATGGGCCTCTACCTGCCGCGCGGCCGCGACCTCGGCCCGATCCTGATGATCTGGGCGATGAGCCTGCTCGTCCTCGTCTTCGAGAACGACCTCGGCACCTCGCTGCTGTTCTTCGGCATGTTCGTGATCATGCTGTACGTGGCCACCGAGCGGACCAGCTGGATCGTCATCGGCCTGCTGATGTCGGTCGGCGGCGCCACCGTCGTCGGCATGACCGCCAGCCACGTGAAGGTCCGCGTCACCGCCTGGCTCGACCCCTTCGCCTGCTACAGCACGTCCGGCGCCTGCGAGCAGGTCGGCCAGTCGATCATGAGCTTCGGCTCCGGCGGCGTCCTCGGCACCGGCTGGGGCCAGGGCAACTCGGACCTGATCGGCTTCGCCGCGAACTCCGACTTCATCTTCTCGACCGTCGGCGAGGAGCTCGGCCTGACCGGCGTCATGGCCTTCCTCCTGCTCTACGGCCTGATCATCGAGCGGGGCGTGCGCACCGCCCTCGCCGCCCGCGACCCCTTCGGCAAGCTCTTCGCCATCGGGCTGTCCGGCGCCTTCGCCCTCCAGATCTTCGTCGTCGCCGGCGGAGTCATGGGCCTCATCCCCCTCACCGGCATGACCATGCCCTTCCTCGCCTCCGGCGGTTCCTCCGTCCTGGCGAACTGGGTGCTCATCGCCATCCTCATCCGGATCAGCGACACCGCACGCCGCCCCGCCCCGGCCCCCGCTCCGTCCCCCGACTCCGAGATGACCCAGGTGGTCCGCCCGTCATGAACAAGCCCCTGCGCCGCATCTCGCTGTTCTGCGGGCTCCTCGTCCTCGCCCTGCTGATCCGGACCAACTGGCTGCAGTACGTCCAGGCCGAGGAACTGAGCACCCGCAAGGAGAACCGCCGGGTCCAGATCGCCCAGTACGCCACCGAACGCGGCAACATCATCGTCGGCGGCCAGCCGATCACCGGGTCCGCGGTCACCGACGGCAGCGACTTCAAGTTCAAGCGGACCTACCTCGACGGCCCGCTGTGGGCACCGGTCACCGGCTACGCCTCGCAGGCCTTCGGCTCCACCCAGCTGGAGAAGATCGACGACGGCATCCTCACCGGCAACGACGACCGGCTGTTCTTCGACCGGACGATCGGCATGTTCACCGGTGAGAAGAAGCAGGGCGGCAACGTCATCACCACCCTGAACGCCGCCGCCCAGAAGGCCGCCTTCACCTCGCTCGGCGACAAGAAGGGCGCGGTCGCCGCGATCGACCCGCGCACCGGCGCCATCCTGGCCCTGGCCAGCACCCCGTCGTACGACCCGTCCACCTTCGCGGGCAACTCGAAGAACGACGAGAAGGCCTGGCGGACGCTGAACGACAGCGCCGACAAGAACCTGGTCAACCGCGCCCTGCGCGAGACCTACCCGCCGGGCTCCACCTTCAAGGTGGTCACCACGGCCGCCGCGCTGGAGCACGGGGTGGTCAGCGACATCAACACCCCGACGGACACCCCTGAGCCGTACATCCTGCCCGGCACGAAGACCCCGATGGTCAACCACGCCACCGGCTGCGAGAAGGCGTCCCTGCTCTACGCGCTCCAGGTCTCCTGCAACTCGGTCTTCGCGCACATGGGTGACAAGGTCGGCCGCGACGGCATGGTCGAGACCGCCCAGAAGTTCGGCTTCAACAGCACCATCGACACCCCGGTCCGGGCCTTCGCCAGCGTCTACGACAAGACGATGGGCAAGGACGGCAACGCGCTGAGCTCGATCGGCCAGTTCAACACGGCGGCCACCCCGCTGCAGATGGCCATGGTCACCGCGGCCATCGCCAACGACGGCAAGCTGATGAAGCCCTACATGGTGGAGCAGCTCACCGCGCCCAACCTCGACACGATCGAGAAGCACGAGCCGCAGGAGATGAGCCGGCCCCTCAGCGCGGCGAACGCGCAGAAGGTCCAGCAGATGATGGTGAACGTCGTCGAGAACGGCACGGGCACCTCGGCCAAGATCAAGAACGTGAAGGTCGGCGGCAAGACCGGTACGGCCCAGCACGGCGAGAAGAACGCCAAGCGCCCCTACGCCTGGTTCATCTCCTACGCGGAGCTGCCGGACGGATCCTCCCCCGTGGCCGTGGCCGTCGTCATCGAGGACAGCGACGTCAAGGACCGCGAGGACATCACCGGCGGCGGCCTGGCCGCGCCGGTCGCGAAGGCCGTCATGGAAGCCGTCCTGAAGAACAAGGGATGAGTCCCGCAGACAGGATCCGAGCGCTCGGTACCGGTCCGATATCAGCCTGTGGTCACGAACCGATCACCGACGATCGGCCGGTAGCCTTGCCGCGAACAGCACACCGCCGGACCACACACGGGTGCGGTCGGGACTGACGGAGAGGGCTGGAACGTTATGGAAGAGCCGCGTCGCCTCGGCGGCCGGTACGAGCTGAGCCACGTGCTCGGCCGCGGTGGCATGGCCGAGGTCTACCTCGGGCACGACACCCGGCTCGGCCGTACCGTAGCCGTCAAGACCCTGCGTGCCGACCTCGCCCGTGACCCGTCCTTCCAGGCCCGGTTCCGCCGCGAGGCCCAGTCGGCCGCCTCGCTCAACCACCCGGCCATCGTCGCGGTCTACGACACCGGCGAGGATTACGTCGACAACATCTCCATCCCGTACATCGTGATGGAGTACGTCGACGGCTCCACCCTGCGCGAGCTGCTGCACTCCGGCCGCAAGCTGCTGCCCGAGCGGACCCTGGAGATGTGCATCGGCATCCTCCAGGCGCTGGAGTACTCGCACCGCGCCGGCATCGTGCACCGTGACATCAAGCCCGCCAACGTCATGCTCACCCGGACCGGCCAGGTCAAGGTCATGGACTTCGGCATCGCCCGCGCCATGGGCGACTCCGGGATGACCATGACGCAGACGGCCGCCGTGATCGGCACCGCCCAGTACCTCTCCCCGGAGCAGGCCAAGGGCGAGCAGGTCGACGCGCGCTCCGACCTCTACTCCGCGGGCTGCCTGCTCTACGAGCTGCTCTGCGTGCGGCCCCCCTTCGTCGGCGACTCCCCCGTGGCGGTCGCCTACCAGCACGTGCGGGAAGAACCGCAGCCGCCGTCGAACTTCGACCCCGAGATCACGCCCGTGATGGACGCCATCGTCCTCAAGGCACTGGTCAAGGACCCCGACTACCGCTACCAGTCCGCCGACGAGATGCGGGCCGACATCGAGGCCTGCCTGGAGGGCCAGCCCGTCGCCGCGACCGCCACCATGGGCGGGGCCGGCTACGGCTACTCCGACCAGGGCGGCTACGGACACCAGGGCTACGACCAGCCCACCACCGCGCTGCGCTCCCCGGACGCGGGCGGCCAGACCTCGATGATGCCGCCGATGCCCCCCGGGGGCGACGGCGGATACGGCTACCAGGACCAGGGCGGCTACGACCAGGGCCATGGGCGCCGGCAGCAGAAGAAGAGCCGGGCCTCGACGGTCCTGCTGGCCGTCGCCGCGGTGCTCGTCCTGGTCGGTGCGATCCTGATCGGCCGGACCATCTTCAGCGACACCGCCGACAACCGCCCCACCGTGCCCAAACTCGTCGGCCAGACCTTCGAGTCGGCGCAGAGCAGTGCCAAGAACGTGGGCCTCTCGGTGGAGAAGCAGGCCGAGGAGCCCTGCGCGGACCAGCCCAAGGGCAACGTCTGCTCGCAGGACCCGGCCGACGGCAGCAAGGTCGACAAGGGCACGGTCGTCAAGGTCAAGGTCTCCACGGGCGCGCCCAAGTCGGCCGTCCCCGATGTGGCGCGGCTGAAGTTCGAGGACGCCGAGACCCTGCTGAAGAACAAGAAGTTCCAGGTCGAGAAGAAGCTCGTCGAGTCCGACGGCGCCAACCCCGGCACCGTGACGGACCAGAACCCGAAGGCGGGCACCCAGGCCGAGCAGGGCTCCGTGATCACCCTCACGGTCGCCAAGGAGGTCGCGAAGGGCGTCGTCCCGAACCTGGGCGGAATGACCAAGGAGCAGGCGGTCAAGGCGCTCCAGGACGCCAAGCTCAAGCTGGGCAGCACCACCGAGGTGGACCAGCCCGGGGCCGCGCCCAAGACGATCGTGGCCCAGCAGTACGAGCCCGGTCAGCAGCTGCCCAAGGACACCACCGTCAACGTCAGCATCGCCAAGGGCAACGCGCAGCCGTCCGCCGTGCCGCCGCTGACGGGGCAGACCGTGGCCCAGGCCAAGAACACCCTGAAGCAGGCGAACCTGAACTTCGGGTCGGTCCTGGGCGGCCCGACCGACGACAACGCCATCGTGGTGACCTCCGACCCCGCGGCCGGCACCCCGGTCCCCGCGGGCACGGTGATCAACGTCCGCACCATGGCGAACCCGAACCAGCCCCAGGACGGGGGCCAGGGCGGCGGAGGCTTCTTCGGCGGCCTCACCGGCGGCCGCCGCTAGGAACCGGACAGGAACGAGAACAGGCCCGGCCCCGAGAGGGGGCCGGGCCTGTTTCACGTGAAACGCGGACCGGAGCTCGGTCCGTCAGCGCAGCTCCGCCGGAGGCGTGCGCTTGGCGTCCACCTTCTCCGTCCGCACCAGCTCGCCCCAGACGATGTACCGGTACTTCGAGGTGTAGACGGGGGTGCAGGTCGTCAGGGTGATGTAGCGGCCCGGGGCCGTCTTGCCCGACTCCTTCGGAACCGGGTTGATCACGTCGGTGTTGTACTTCGAGGTCTGGGTGAGCTCGGCGAAGACCTTGTACACGTACCAGGTGTCCTTGGTCTCGAAGACGACCGCGTCGCCCCTCTTCACCTTGTCGATGTTGTGGAACTTCGCCCCGTGCCCGTCGCGGTGCGCGGCCAGCGCGAAGTTCCCCTTGTCGTCCCAGGGCAGGGCCGCCTTCACCGGGTCCGTGTAATAGCCGGCCACGCCGTCGTTGAGGACCTCCGGGGAGGTGCCGGGCTTGACCAGCACCTCGCCGTTCTTCATCGACGGCACGTGCAGGAAGCCGATCCCGTCCTGGGTGTCGAGGGCCCCCGGCTCCCCGGGCCCGCCCGCGGCGCCACCGGGCTTCTGCTGCCACTGCCGGCGGACCTGGTCGCCACCGGCCGAGGCCTGCCGGTCGGCGAGGACGTTGGTCCACCACAGGGAGTACGCCACGAACAGGCCCAGGATCAGCCCGACGGTGATCAGGAGCTCCCCCAGCAGGCTCAGGGCCCCGGCGACCACACTGCGGTCGGCGGGCGGCGGTGCGGAGCGGCGGCGGGCACGAGACACTGCGGATTCGTCCTTAGGAGCTGTTCAGCGGCTGTTCAGCGCGGGCGGAGCACCCTGGCTGCGCGGGCGTTCGTCGACCATCCTGCCCCATACGATCATCCGGTAGGTGCTCGTGAACTCCGGGGTACAGGTGGTCAGCGTGATGTAGCGGCCGGGTCCGGGGAATCCGGAACCCTCCGGCACCGGCTTGATCACGGACACGTTCGCCGGAGAGGTCTGCGGCAGGACCGAGGTCATCTTGTACGTGTAGTACGCGTCCCGGGTCTCGACCACGATCGGGTCCCCCGGCACCAGCTGGTTGATGTACCGGAACGGTTCGCCGTGGGTGTTGCGGTGCCCGGCGAGTGCGAAGTTGCCCTGCTGGTCGGAGGGCATCGCCGTCTTCAGGGCGCCCTCGGAGTAGTGGCCGACCATCCCCTTGTCGAGCACCTTCGCCTTGCTCACCCCCTCGGCGACCGGCACCTTCAGGTCCAGCTTGGGGATGTGGAGGATGGCGAAGCCCTGTCCCGGCTCGAAGGCGGCCACGGGCGGGGCGGCGGCCGCCGGGGGGTTCTCCCAGGTCTGGCGCAGGGAGCCGGCCGCCCCGCTGGCCGTCCGCTCGGCCAGCAGGTTCGTGTACCAGAGCTGGTATGCGACGAACAGCAGCATCACCACGCCGACGGTGATGAACAGCTCGCCGAGGGCCCGGCTGAGCACCACCACCGGCCCGCCGGAACGCGGACGGGCGCGCCTGCGGCCCCGCCCGCCCCGTTTGCGGGCCCGCGCGTGCGAGCGCTTCGCGGCCTCCTGCGCTGCCCTGCGCCGCGCGGCCCGGCCCTCGCTGGGCGCGGACGGCGCGACCATCGTCACGCGACGGCCTTGCCCACCACCGGGGCCAGGCCTTCCGACCGGGCGACGGCGCCGGCGTCACCGCAGCGCACGAGCCAGTTGGCGAGCATCCGGTGGCCCCACTCGGTCAGCACCGACTCGGGGTGGAACTGGACGCCCTCCACGTCGTGCTCCCGGTGCCGCAGGCCCATGATGATCCCGTCCTCGGTGCGGGCGGTGACCTCCAGCACGTCGGGCAGGGTCTGCGGCTCGGCGGCGAGGGAGTGGTAGCGGGTCGCCGTGAACGGCGAGGGCAGTCCGGAGAAGACGCCGAGACCCTCGTGGACCACCGGGGAGGTCTTTCCGTGCAGCAGCTCGGGGGCCCGGCCCACGACACCGCCGTAGGCGACGGCCATGGACTGCATGCCCAGGCAGACGCCGAAGACCGGGACCCCGGTGTCGGCGCAGTGCCGGACCATGTCGACGCAGACGCCGGCCTCCTCGGGCGTGCCCGGGCCGGGGGAGAGGAGGACGCCGTCGAAACCGTCCTGGGCGTGGGCGAGCTCCACCTCGTCGTTGCGCAGCACCTCGCATTCGGCGCCGAGCTGATAGAGGTACTGGACCAGATTGAAGACAAAGCTGTCGTAGTTGTCGACAACCAGAATGCGCGCGCTCACGGAGTGGCTCCCGATCCCTCGTCCACCGTCACATCGTTGAAGGGAAGGAGCGGCTCGGCCCACGGGAAGACGTACTGGAACAGCACGAACACCACCGCGAGGACCAGTACGAGACAGATCAGCGCCCGCACCCACGCGTTGCCCGGCAGATGCCGCCAGATCCAGCCGTACATTCCGTCTGTTTCCTTCGCCGTCCACGATTCACTCACGCACCGCGGGGGCGGTACCGCACCAGACTACGGGCCGGGGCCCCGGCGGCGTGGGTCACCCGGGCAATCCCCCGGGTCCGGCGGGCCCGGTGGCGGTGAGTTCCGCCCAGACGATCAGGCGGTGGCTGTGGCCCCACTCGGGGTCGCAGGTGGTGAGGGTGAGGTACTTGCCGGGGGTGGCGAAGGGGGAGCGGGCGGGGACGGGGTCCACGACCGCGGTCTCGGCGGGCAGGACCCGCAGCGGTTCGGCGCGGACGGTGTAGGTGTAGCGGTGCACGGCGTCGCGGACGATCACGGTGTCCCCGGGTCGCAGCTCGTCCAGGTCCTTGAAGGGGTCCCCGTAGGTGCGCCGGTGGCCGGCGACGGCGAAGTTCCCGTCGTCTCCGGGGCGGGCGGTGCCGGTGTAGTGGCCGAGGCCCTTCTTGAGCAGGCCGGTGTCCGTGCCCTCCAGGACCGGCTTGCTCCAGTCCGCGCCGAAGCGGGGGACGTACATCTCGGCGAACGCCTGCCCGGCGGGATAGGGCTGCGGCGAGGGGGCCGCGGGAGCCGGTGGGGCGGACGGGGCCGGCGGGGGCGCGGGGGCGGGGGCGGCCGCCGCCCAGCGGTCGCGCAGGCGGGCCCGCTCCCCGTCCATGGCCCGGTCCGCCTCGACCCCGGTCCACAGCAGGACGTAGACGGTGAACAGCACGATCAGGGTCCCGGCCGTCAGGCACAGCTCACTGAACGTCCGTACCAGCAGGCGCAGTACGGCGTCAGGGCGAGGCGGACTCCAGCGGCTTCGCATAGTGGAGGTCCACTGTGCCGGAGTAGCCGGGAAGTGTCAGCCGCTTGTCCTCCTCCACTTTCCAGCCGAGCCCGTACGCGTTGACGTACAGCTGGTAGTTCTGGATGGCGGGGGAGTTGTTCAGGGCCTTGCGCAGCGCCCCCGGGTCGCCGACCGCGGACACCTTGTAGGGGGGCGAGTACACCCGGCCCTGGAGGATCAGGGTGTTGCCGACGCAGCGCACGGCGCTGGTGGCGATCAGCCTCTGGCCCATGACCTCGATGCCCTCGGCGCCGCCCAGCCACAGCGCGTTCACCACGGCCTGGAGGTCCTGCTGGTGGATCACGAGGTCGTTGGGCTGCGGCTCGGGAACGCCCGGGACGCGGGCGGTGGCGTTGGGCGGGGCGTCGTTGAGGGTGACGCTGAGGCCCTTGCCGGTCAGCTCCTCGGTGCCGGAGGCCTTGCGCAGGGCGGCGAGCTTGGCGTCCTCGGCCTTGGTGCTGCCGTTGTCCCGGTCGGCGAGGGCGTCGACCTGGGAGCGGACGGCTGCGGCGCTCTTCTCCAGCTCCGCGTTGTTGGCGCTGCGCTCGTGGATCAGGTCGGAGAGCTTGAGGAGGGAGGCGTCCGTGCGGATGTTCGTACCCTTGGACGTGTTGAAACTGGTGACGAAGATGAGGCCCGCGAGGGCGAACACGGCGGCCGTCAGCAGCCTCACCGTCCTGACCCGGCGGCGGGGACCCGCGGAGGAGTCGTCGGAATTGGTCAACGTACCCTTCTCCTTCAACGCCACAGGTCCACTACGCTAACGGACGCCCGGGGCAGGCAAGGTCCCCCAGCGCATCGACAGGAGAGCCCCTCGTGCCGAAGTCACGTATCCGCAAGAAGGACGACTACACGCCGCCGCCGACGAAGCAGGCGCAGCAGATCAGGCTGGGGAGCCGCGGCTGGGTCGCCCCGGTCATGCTGGCCTTCTTCCTGATCGGTCTCGCGTGGATCGTCGTCTTCTACGTGACCGACACCCAGCTGCCGATCGAGGCACTGGGCAACTGGAACATCGTGGTCGGTTTCGGATTCATCGCAGCCGGATTCGGCGTCTCCACTCAGTGGAAGTAGTACACGGATAGCCGAGCGGCGCAACCTCTCCCCATGAGTTATCCACAGCGTCATCCACACCTGAGGAAAAGACAGAAGATCTGTGGATAACTCTGTGGAGAGTTGACGCCGGTGTGATCAGGTGAGTGCGGCCGTCCGCACCATGATTACGACGAGCGCCAGCAGGAGGACCCCCGCACAGGCGGCCCCCTGGACCAGTATGCGCCTCCTGCCCGTGACCGGGGCGAGCAGTCCCAGGGCGACCAGCGCGCCCGTGACCAGGCCGCCGATGTGCGCCTGCCAGGACACCGACCAGCCGCCCCCGAAGGGCACGAAGGTCACCAGCAGCATCAGCCCCAGCGTGATCAGCACGGGGCGCATCTCGTACCGCAGCCGGCGGGCGAGGACGACGGTGGCGCCGAGCAGTCCGCAGATGGCGCCGGACGCGCCGAGGGTCGGGGTGTTCGGCGCGGTCAGCAGGTAGACGAGGGCGCTCGCCCCGAGCCCAGACAGCAGGTAGAGGACGAGGTAGCGGGAGCGGCCCAGGGCCGCCTCCAGCGGGCCGCCGATCACCCACAGGGCGACCATGTTGCCGAAGATGTGCCACCACTCGACATGCAGGAACACCGAGGTCAGCAGCCGGTGGTACTGCCCGGTGGAGACGCCCTCCAGGGGCGCCCCGTAGTACTCCACGTACCGGCCGAGCAGCTCCAGCTGGACGGCCAGGCCGGGTACGGCGTACGCGGCGAGGAAGACCGCCACGTTGATCCCGATCAGGATCTTGGTGATGAGCTGGGGATCGGCGGCGACCAGCCCGCCCGCGACCGTCCGCGGGGCGTTGGCCGCCGCGGCGTGCCCGGTGCCGGAGCCGCCCCGGACGCACTCGGGGCACTGGTAGCCGACCGAGGCGCTGATCATGCACTCCGGGCAGATGGGCCGGTCGCAGCGGGCACAGCTGATGCCGGTGTCGCGGTCCGGGTGGCGGTAGCAGCCCGGCAGACGCTCGGTGTCCATCGGTCCCCTCGGTCAGCGGCGGGGCAGGGCACGCACCCCTGCCGGTCCGTACACGTCCAGTCCGTACACAAGCAGTACGGACGGGCGGGCCGCGATGGTTCCCGGGGCTTCCCGGGAACCGGTGTACGGCCGACGCGTCAGCGCGTGGCCTCGCGCCGCTCCACGGACACCGACTGGATGATCACGTCGTCCAGCGGCCGCTCGGTGCGCGGGTTGGTGGCGCCGGACGCGATGGCGTCCACGACCTTCTGGCTGGCCTTGTCGGTGACCTCGCCGAAGATGGTGTGCTTGCGGGTCAGCCAGGCGGTGGGCGCGACGGTGATGAAGAACTGCGAGCCGTTGGTGCCCGGGCCGGCGTTGGCCATGGCCAGCAGGTACGGCTTGGTGAAGGCCAGGTCGGGGTGGAACTCGTCGGCGAACTGGTAGCCGGGGCCGCCGGTGCCGTTGCCGAGCGGGTCACCGCCCTGGATCATGAAGCCGCTGATGACGCGGTGGAAGACGGTGCCGTCGTAGAGCGGGGAGGTCGTCTTCTGGCCGTCCGTGGGACGGGTCCACTCACGGGCGCCCGTGGCGAGCTCCACGAAGTTCCGGACGGTCTTCGGCGCGAAGTTCTCCAGCAGCTCGATCTCGATGTCGCCGTGGTTCGTCTTCAGGGTGGCGTAGAGCTTCTCGGCCACGGATCTGCCTTCCATAGTCATCGCTGTCGGCCCCGATCCTCCCACGGAGCGCGGCACCCGGCTGAAATTCCTCCACCTGGATGCCCTCTCGCCCCGGATGCCCCGTCACGCATGCCGTGCGCCGCCGCGACAGGCATGATCCGACAAAGGGTGGAAAGGTGAACTGTGTCCGCCACCGAGGAGGAGGATCCCGTGACCCGCAAGGACAGCGTGAGCCTGGCCGCCGAGAACGCCAGGGACGCCATGAGGCACGCGGCGGAAGTGGTGGCACCCTACGCGGGGACCGCCAGGGACGCGGCCGTCCACTACGCCCAGGAGGCGAACGCACGGCTTGCCCCGAAGGTCTCCTACGCCGCCGGCCAGGCGTCCCAACAGGCCCGCGCCGCCTACGAAACCCATCTGCATCCGCGGATGACCGCGGCGCGCACGCACCTGCCGCCGAACGTGGACCGGGCCGCCACCAAGGCCGTCCACCAGACGCGGCAGGCGTGCCGACACGCCGTCGACTACACGGCACCCCGCCTGGAGAGCGCCCTCGCCGCGGCCCACCCCGTCGCGGAGGAGGCCTCGAACCGCTCGATGGCCGCGCTGGCCGCGCTGCGCGGGCAGGTCTCCGCCAAGGACGTGCAGCGGCTGTTGCGGCGGAGCGAGCGGCGCGCGAAGTGCGGGCGGGTCTTCGGGCTTCAAGGGGATCGCGCTGGCCGGCCTGGTCGCCGGCGTGGCGTTCGTGGCCTGGAAGTGGTGGGACCGGCAGTCGAACCCGGACTGGCTCGTGGAGCCCCCGGCCGCCACCGAGCTGTCCTCGCAGGACGCCGCACCGGCGAACTTCGACGACGAACTGGCGGCGAAGGAGAAGGAGAACGGCGCGCCCTGAGCGCGGCCGCTCCCCGCAGGGCAAGGGGCCCGGATCCTGGAGGATCCGGGCCCCTGCCGTTGTCCGCCCCCGGGTACGGACCGCCCGGTCAGCCGGGCAGCGTCAGCACCTGTCCAGGGTGGATGAGGTCGGGGTTGGCGCCGATCACGCCCCGGTTCATGGCGTACAGCTCGCGCCAGCGGGCCTCGTTGCCGAGCTCACGGCGGGCGATCGCGGAGAGCGAGTCACCCGGCTTGACGGTGTACGTGCGCTTCTTGGCGGCCGGCGCCGGCTTCGGCGGCACCGGTACGGCCTTGTGCGCGGCCGACAGGTCACTGGGCTCGGCGGGCCCCGGGTGCGGCCGGGCCGGCCCTGCGCCGGCCTTGGGCGGCATGGCGGCCTTCGGCGCCGCGGCCCCCATCCGCTCGGCGGCCGCCTTGGTGGCCGCCGCGTCGGTGTACTTGGACCCCATGTCGGAAGGCGTCGGCGGGGCCCCGCCCGCGCCCGGAGCGGCCGCCTGCTGCTCGGTCTGCTCCTGCTGCTTCTTCTTGTCGTGCTTCAGGAAATCGAAGAGTCCCATCTGCGTGCGCCTCCGGCGTGGTGTGGATGCCCCCTGGGTGCCACTCTCCGCCACGGAGGGCGCGGCGGCCCCGCGACAGGGCCGTCCGGGGGACGCAAAAGACCCCCTGACCAGCGTTTCCGCAGGTCAGGGGGTCTTTGTGAGTGGAGCCTAGGAGATTCGAACTCCTGACATCTGCCTTGCAAAAGCAGCGCTCTACCAACTGAGCTAAGGCCCCGTGCGTCCGGACGCGGGCCCTCCCCCGGAAGGGAGTGTCCGTTCCGCAGGACAGCGTACCCGGTGCACCCCCACATCCCGCAAAATGATTGGGACTCCCGCCCCGCGACCACGCTCCGTAAGATGCTCGCGAGGTTCGCACCAGCGAAGGGGAGTAGTAAGAGTGGACGCAGTACAGCAAGAGGCCACCGCCAGAGCCCGGGAGCTCCAGCGCAGTTGGTACGGGGAGCCGCTCGGCGCCCTGTTCCGGCGGCTCATAGATGACCTCGGCCTGAACCAGGCTCGCCTCGCTGCTGTCCTCGGACTGTCGGCGCCGATGCTGTCCCAGCTGATGAGCGGGCAGCGCGCCAAGATCGGTAACCCCGCCGTGGTCCAGCGGGTGCAGGCCCTCCAGGACCTCGCCGGGCAGGTGGCGGACGGCAGCGTCAGCGCGGCCGAGGCCACCGACCGGATGGACCAGATCAAGAACACCCAGGGAGGGTCCGTCCTCAGCAACAGCGGTCAGACCACCCCCGGTTCCGGCGCCCCCACCGTCAAGCGGGTCGTCCGCGAGATCCAGTCGCTGCTGCGGTCGGTCTCGGCGGCCGGCGACATCATCGACGCGGCGAACGCCCTCGCCCCCAGCCACCCCGAACTCGCCGAGTTCCTCCGGGTGTACGGCGCCGGGCGCACGGCGGAGGCAGTGGCCCACTACGAGGCCCACCAGAACTGACGCACGGGGGCCACGGGGGACGGAACGGGGGGCGGGCACAGCGATGGGCGAGGTCTTCGCCGGCCGGTACGAGCTGGCCGACCCCGTCGGGCGGGGCGGGGCGGGTGCCGTCTGGCGGGCCTGGGACCGGCGCCGGGGCCGCTACGTCGCGGCGAAGGTGCTCCTGCGGGCCGAGGCCCCGATGCTCCTGAGGTTCGTGCGCGAGCAGGCCCTGCGCATCGACCACCCGCACGTACTGGCCCCCGTGAGCTGGGCGGCCGACGACGACAAGGTCCTGTTCACCATGGACCTGGTCGGCGGCGGCTCCCTGGCCCATGTGGTCGCGGACTACGGGCCGTTGCCGCCGCACTTCGTGTGCGTCCTGCTCGACCAGCTCCTGTCGGGGCTGGCGGCGGTGCACGCGGAGGGCGTAGTCCACCGCGACGTCAAGCCCGCCAACATCCTGCTGGAGGCCACCGGGAAGGGGCGGCCGCACCTGCGGCTGTCCGACTTCGGGATCTCCCTGCGCAAGGGCGAGCCCAGGCTCACCGATACGGACCTCGTCGTCGGCACCCCGGGCTACTTCGCGCCCGAACAACTGCGCGGCGCCGAGCCGGACTTCCCCGCCGACCTCTTCGCCGTCGGACTGGTCGCCCTGTACCTGCTGACGGGCCGCAAGCCCGATTCCCCGGCCCTGCTCGAACGCTTCCCCGCCCATGGCGTCCCCGAGGCCCCCGAGGGCGTCCCGGCGCCCCTGTGGGACGTGATCGCCAACCTCCTGCACCCGGACCCCCGGAACCGGTTCCGGACCGCCACAGGGGCACGCAAGGCCCTTGCCGAGGCAGCCCAGTTGCTCCCCGAACCGCCCGCGGACGAGGAGCCGGTGGAGGTCTTCGACCAACTGGGCCCCCTGCCCCCGGGCTTCGGCCCCGAAGGCCCCCTGTCCACCCCCGTCCGCGAGGACCCGCCGCAGCCGGCCCCCGCCGCGCCGGACACGACCGGCTACCACCTGGCGCCCCCGGCCCCGGCCGCCACCCGGCGCGTCCCCCCGCCCTCACCGAAGGTCACGGCGGCCATCCTCACGGCCGCCCTCCTCTGCTTCACCACCGCCGGCTGGGCCCTGACCCGCCTCTGAGCCTCCCCCGCGCAACAGGCCCCGCACCCGACCGAACGGCCCCGCCACCCCAGGGGCGCGGGGAACCGCGCGAGCAGCCACCGCCGGCCCGCACCGAACCGGGGACGCCGGAACCGCGCGACCAGCCACAGCGGACCCGGACCCGAACCCCCGGCGGAGCTCAAGGGCGCCCCGAGCGCCGTGCCAACAGCACCCAGCCCCCCAGCAGCAGCACCGCCCCCGCTCCGAACCCCGCCACCGCGACGACCCGCATCGCGGAGCGGTCGTCCTCCCGCGCGGCCGCCGCCTCCGGGGCCGTCAGCCCCTCCCGCGCAGCGGAGCGCTCGGCCTCCCCGACCCCGAACCCGGCGGCCCCCAGGCCCTCCCGGTACGCCGGGGCGGCGGCCGAGCCGCCGCCCGACACCGCCACCCGCAACGTCAACGGCACGGCCGCCGCGTCCTCGGTGAACTCCCCGACCTTCCCGCCCAGCGTGACGGCGACGTAGTACCAGCCGGCCACCCGTACGCCCCGCACCGCCGCCTCGTCGGCGAACCGGTTCCCGTACGCCACCGGCGCGGTCCTCGGCAGCGTGACCGCCGCCTGCTTCCCGTCGTACGAGGTGCCCCGGGACTCCACCGGCCCCCGGTACGGGCTGTACAGCGCGAGGGTGAGCCCGTCCGACGCCGAGCCGTAGTCCTTCGTCATCCGGGCCTTCGCGATCTCGGCCCCGATCCCGAGCTGCTGCCCCCAGTCCAGCGGCACCCGGTAGAACCGCGTCTGCCCGGGCCTCAGTTCGTCCCGCCAGACCCCCGCGCCCAGCGCCCGCGCGTCGTTGAAGCCGGTGCCCCCGCCGCGCGGGACGGGGTCGCTGCCCGGCAGGACCGGGGAGGCCGAGGGCCAGGCGCCCGGCGCGGCCGTCGGGGCGGTTCCCGCGGCCGGGGCCGGCTCCCGCCGCACCTGGAGCTCCACGGGCCAGGCTGCCCGCGGGGAGTCCTTCCCGGCGGCGCTGCGGGTCACCTTCACGTAGTACGTCCCGGCCGCCTGGCATTCGGCGTCCTCCACGAGCAGCCGCTGCCCCACGGCCCCGAGCGGGACCGCGTCGTAACCGAACGCCGCCCGGCCGGGGTTGCCGGGGCAGGAGCGGCCCCCGGTGGTCATGACCTCGACCTCCAGCCCGTCCCCGTACCCGGCCGCCGTCCCGGGAGGCGGGTGCAGCACCGCGGAGACGTACACGCTGGAGGCCGCGTCGAGGTTCAGCCGGTACACCCGTTCACCCGGCGCCAGGACGTCCTCGTACACCGCGCCGGTCTCCAGCAGCGGCGCGTCCGCCGTCGACGGCTTTCCCGCGATCCGCCGCGCCCCGTCGGCCACGCGGTACTCCGGCAGCGGCTGCGGGGCCGCCAGGGCGCTCCCGGCGGGCCAGAGCGCCGCCCCCAGCGCCCCGGCGAGTAACGCGGCCCGGACAGCACGAAGCCCCGACTGCAGCGGCAGCCGGGGCTTCATGAGATCAAACGTGGGGCTCACACGCCGGAACCGGAAGGCACGGAGTCGGTTGCCTCCGTCCACAGGTCCTGCTCGGCGCGGTCCGCCTGGATCTGGCGGTACACGAGGAGCCCGCCGATGGCGGCCAGTGCGACCAGGAGCAGCTTCTTCACCGCGCGACCTCGTCTTTCGTTGACGTTGGGGACTTCTGGGCGCCAACAATACACACCGACCGATACCGATCGGTTATCTGGGAGCCCCTCGGGCGGACCAACGAAGAAGACCCCCAGGCCCGAGGGCCTGGGGGTCTTCTTCACTGTGGGGCTAACAGGATTTGAACCTGTGGCCTCATCCTTATCAGGGATGCGCTCTAACCAACTGAGCTATAGCCCCTCCGCGCCTGCGCGCTGACTCCTGAAGATTAGCGCACAGACGCAGTGGAACCCAAATCCGTTCCCGCGGGAGGTTCCCGCAGGTCAGTCACGGGTCATTCGTCCTCGGCCAGCGTGAGCTCCACGCCGCCCACGAAGCCCGCCGACAGGTTGTAGATGAACGCGCCCAGCGTCGCCAGGGCGGTCATCAGGACGACGTCGATCACCGCGATGACCGAGGTGAAGATCAGCACGCGGGGCAGCGACAGGAACGACTGGAGGTCGAACCCGTTGCCCTCGTTCGAGCCGGTGGCCTCGCTGATCGTGCCGCCGACGGTCGAGAAGATGCCCATGGCGTCCATGACCATCCACAGCACCGCGGACGCCACGATCGTGCAGACGCCGAGCGCGATCGACAGCAGGAAGCTGACCTTCATCACCGACCACGGGTCGGCCTTGGCCACCCGCAGCCGCGCCTTGCGCGTCCGGGGCGTCGTACGGGTCCCCGGCACGGGCCCCCGCTGCGCACCCGGCTTCTTGGGGGCCGCGTACGCCTGCGGGGGGTGGTAGGGCTGCCCCGCCGCGTCCTTGGACTTGGCCTTGGCCTCGGTCGCGGTCTCGTCCACGGCGGGCTTCTGCTTCTGCTTGGACGTGGACTGCGGCTTCGCCTGCGGCTCGGACTGCGGTCCTCGGGTGTCCGTCACGGTTCCCCCCCTGCCCTCGGCGGGGGTCTCCCCGCCCTTGGAGTCCGCGGCTGGGCCACGGGCACCGTTCGCTCCAGTCTTGGCCGGTCCGGCGCCCGTGGCTCCACTCACGACTTACTCCTCGTGCTCCCGATCCGGGGACGCTTCGCCCCCGGCGGCCTCGGCGGCCGTTCCCTCGGCTGCCGCGGCCTCGATCCCTGTCTCGATCTCGTCGACCTCGTCAGCTTCCTGACCGGCCTCGGCGTTGCGGGCGATGCCCACTACGGCATCCCGCTTGCCCAGGTTGATCAGCTGGACGCCCATGGTGTCACGGCCCGTCTCCCTGACTTCGTTGACGCGCGTACGGATCACACCGCCGCCGAGCGTGATGGCGAGGATCTCATCCGATTCGTCCACCACCAGCGCGCCGACGAGCGATCCGCGGTCCTCCACGATCTTGGCGGCCTTGATGCCCAGGCCGCCACGGCCCTGGACGCGGTACTCGTCCACCGCGGTCCGCTTGGCATAGCCGCCGTCGGTCGCGGTGAACACGAACGTACCCGGCCGGACAACGCTCATCGAGAGCAGTTCGTCACCCTCGCGGAAGCTCATGCCCTTCACGCCGGAGGTGGCGCGGCCCATCGGGCGCAGCGCGTCGTCCGTCGCCGTGAAGCGGATGGACTGCGCCTTCTTGCTGATGAGCAGCAGGTCGTCCTCGGCGGAGACCAGCTCGGCGCCGATCAGCTCGTCGTCGCTGCCGTCCTCCGTCTCGCGGAGGTTGATGGCGATGACGCCGCCCGAACGCGGGGAGTCGTAGTCCTTCAGCGCCGTCTTCTTCACCAGGCCGGCCTTGGTGGCCAGGATCAGGTAGGGCGCCGCCTCGTAGTCGCGGATCGCGAGGATCTGGGCGATCTTCTCGTCCGGCTGGAAGGCCAGCAGGTTCGCCACGTGCTGCCCGCGCGCGTCGCGGCCGGCGTCCGGGAGCTCGTACGCCTTGGAGCGGTAGACGCGGCCCTTGTTCGTGAAGAACAGCAGCCAGTGGTGCGTCGTCGACACGAAGAAGTGGTCGACCAGGTCGTCCTGCTTCAGCTTCGTGCCGCGCACGCCCTTGCCGCCGCGCTTCTGCGAGCGGTAGTCCTCGGTCTTGGTGCGCTTGACGTAGCCGCCGTGCGTGATGGTGACGACGATGTCCTCTTCGGCGATCAGGTCCTCGATGGACATGTCACCGTCGAACGGCACCAGCTTGGAGCGGCGGTCGTCGCCGTACTTCTCGACGAGCGCGGCCAGCTCCTCGCTGACGATCGAACGCTGCTTCTCCGGCGAGGCCAGGATCGCGTTGTACTCGTCGATCTTCGCCTGGAGCTCGTCGTGCTCGGCGACGATCTTCTGGCGCTCCAGGGCGGCCAGGCGGCGCAGCTGCATCTCCAGGATGGCGTTCGCCTGGATCTCGTCGATCTCCAGGAGGCCCATCAGGCCCTCGCGCGCGATCTCGACGGTGTTGCTGCGCCGGATGAGGGCGATGACCTCGTCGATGGCGTCCAGCGCCTTGAGTAGGCCGCGCAGGATGTGGGCCCGCTCCTCCGCCTTGCGCAGGCGGAAGCGCGTACGGCGGACGATGACCTCGATCTGGTGCTGCACCCAGTGGCGGATGAACGCGTCGATCGACAGGGTGCGCGGCACCCCGTCCACCAGCGCCAGCATGTTCGCGCCGAAGTTCGTCTGCAGGTCGGTGTGCTTGTAGAGGTTGTTCAGCACGACCTTGGCGACGGCGTCGCGCTTGAGCACGATCACCAGGCGCTGGCCGGTCCGGGACGAGGTCTCGTCGCGGACGTCGGCGATGCCGCCGATCTTGCCGTCCTTGACCAGGTCGGCGATCTTCTGCGCCAGGTTGTCGGGGTTGGTCTGGTACGGGAGCTCCGTGACCACCAGGCACTGGCGGTTCTGGATCTCCTCGACCTCGACCACCGCGCGCATCGTGATGGAGCCGCGGCCGGTCCGGTACGCCTCCTCGATGCCCTTGCGGCCCACGACGAGGGCGCCGGTCGGGAAGTCGGGGCCCTTGATGCGCTCGATCAGCGCGTCCTGGAGCTCCTCGTGCGAGGCGTCCGGGTGCTCCAGCGCCCACTGGGCGCCGGCCGCGACCTCGCGCAGGTTGTGCGGCGGGATGTTGGTGGCCATACCGACGGCGATACCGGCGGAACCGTTGACCAGCAGGTTCGGGAAGCGCGCCGGGAGGACCGTCGGCTCCTGGTTGCGGCCGTCGTAGTTGTCCTGGAAGTCGACGGTCTCCTCGTCGATGTCCCGGAGCATCTCCATGGCCAGCGGCATGAGCTTGCACTCGGTGTAGCGCATGGCGGCCGCCGGGTCGTTGCCCGGGGAGCCGAAGTTGCCGTTCGAGTCCACCAGCGGCATGCGCATCGACCACGGCTGGGCCAGGCGGACCAGGGCGTCGTAGATGGAGCTGTCACCGTGCGGGTGGTAGGTGCCCATGACGTCGCCGACGACGCGGGCGCACTTGTAGAAGCCCTTCTCGGGCCGGTAGCCGCCGTCGTACATCGCGTACAGCACACGACGGTGGACGGGCTTGAGGCCGTCCCGTACGTCGGGCAGCGCGCGGGAGACGATGACGGACATCGCGTAGTCGAGGTAGGAGCGCTGCATCTCCGTCTCGAGCCCGACGGGCTCGATGCGCAGCTGCGGCTGCTCCTCCGCGGCGTTTTCAGCGGTGGGGGTGGTTTCGTCGGCCATTGCCGGTCAGAAATCCTTTCGGGCGGTCAGCGTCGGGCCGACTCAGATGTCGAGGAAGCGGACGTCCTTGGCGTTGCGCTGGATGAAGGAGCGCCGCGCCTCGACGTCCTCACCCATCAGCACCGAGAACAGGTCGTCGGCCTGCGCCGCGTCGTCCAGCGTGACCTGGCCGAGCACGCGGTGGTCCACGTCCATGGTGGTGACGCGCAGCTCCTCGGCGTTCATCTCGCCCAGACCCTTGAAGCGCTGGATCGAGTCTTCCTTGATCCGCTTGCCGTTCTGCTTGCCGAGCTCGACCAGGGCGTCGCGCTCACGGTCCGAGTACGCGTACTCGAAGTCGTCGCGGCCCCACTTGATCTTGTACAGCGGCGGGCGGGACAGGTAGACGTGCCCGGCCTCGACCAGCGGACGCATGAAGCGGAAGAGGAAGGTCAGCAGCAGGGTGTTGATGTGCTGGCCGTCGACGTCGGCGTCCGCCATCAGGATGATCTTGTGATAGCGGAGCTTCTCGATGTCGAAGTCCTCGTGCACACCGGTGCCGAAGGCGCTGATCAGCGCCTGGACCTCGGTGTTCTGGAGGATCTTGTCGATGCGCGCCTTCTCGACGTTCAGGATCTTGCCGCGGATGGGCAGGATGGCCTGGTACATCGGGTTGCGGCCGGACTTCGCGGAGCCGCCGGCGGAGTCGCCCTCGACGATGAAGATCTCGCACTTGGTCGGGTCGTTCGACTGGCAGTCCGACAGCTTGCCGGGCAGCGAAGCGCTCTCCAGCAGGCCCTTGCGGCGGGTCAGGTCGCGGGCCTTGCGGGCCGCGACGCGGGCCGTGGCCGCCTGGATGGCCTTGCGGACGATGTCCGCGGCCTCGACCGGGTTGCGGTCGAACCAGTCGCTGAGGTGCTCGTGGACCACCTTCTGCACGAAGGTCTTGGCCTCCGTGTTGCCCAGCTTGGTCTTGGTCTGGCCCTCGAACTGGGGCTCGCCCAGCTTGACCGAGATGATCGCCGTCAGACCCTCGCGGATGTCCTCGCCGGCGAGGTTGTCGTCCTTCTCGCGGAGCAGCTTCTTGTCCCGCGCGTAGCGGTTGACCAGGCCGGTCAGCGCCGCGCGGAAGCCCTCTTCGTGGGTTCCGCCCTCGTGCGTGTGGATCGTGTTCGCGAAGGAGTACACGCCCTCGCTGTACTGCGAGTTCCACTGCATCGCGATCTCGACCGAGAGCATGCGCTCCTTGTCCTCGGCCTCGACGTCGATGACGGTCGGGTGGATCAGCTCGCCCTTGCGCGAGTTGAGGTACTTCACGAAGTCGACGATGCCGCCCTCGTAGTAGTACTTCACCGTGCGCGCGGTGGGCTCGGTCGCGTCCGCGTCCGGGTCGTCCGCGCCCACGGTGGCCTTCGCGGACTCGCGCTCGTCGGTCAGCGTCAGGGTCAGGCCCTTGTTGAGGAAGGCCATCTCCTGGAAGCGCCGCGACAGCGTCTCGAAGGAGTACTCGGTGGTCTCGAAGATGTCGCCGTCGGCCCAGAACGTCACCGACGTGCCGGTCTCGTCG
Organism: Streptomyces katrae; assembly: GCF_000966975.1. Taxonomy (GTDB): domain Bacteria; phylum Actinomycetota; class Actinomycetes; order Streptomycetales; family Streptomycetaceae; genus Streptomyces; species Streptomyces katrae. Next base: position 36,956 of record NZ_JZWV01000011.1, read on the forward strand.
GTCTCCTCGTTCTTGGCCAGCGGGGCCGTGGGCACGCCCAGCTTGTAGTCCTGGGTCCAGCGGTGCCCGTCCGTCTTGACCTCGACCGCGACCTTGGTCGACAGGGCGTTCACGACGGAGACACCGACGCCGTGCAGACCGCCGGAGACGGCGTAGCCGCCGCCGCCGAACTTGCCGCCCGCGTGCAGAACCGTGAGGACGACCTCGACGGCCGGCTTGCCCTCGGACGGCACGATGCCGACCGGGATACCGCGGCCGTTGTCGACCACGCGCACCCCGCCGTCGGCGAGGATCGTCACGTCGATGGTGTCGGCGTGCCCGGCCAGCGCTTCGTCGACCGAGTTGTCGACGACCTCGTAGACGAGGTGGTGCAGACCACGCTCACCCGTCGAGCCGATGTACATACCCGGCCGCTTGCGGACCGCGTCCAGGCCCTCGAGGACCTGGATCGCACTGGCGTCGTAATTCTTCTCGTTGGAGTCGCCGGAATCGGCCACGAAGCGCCCTTTCTGGCACAGCGCAGCCCGTACTCCGGACCAGCATGTACGCCGGCGGGAGCGGCCGCGTCGATCTGCGTTGTCTGCGTTTGTTCGGTGTCCCCCCGCGAAGGGGCGGGATTGTCTTCCAGTCTACCGGTACCACTGACATGAGTGGGGGTTTGCCGGTGCCTGAGTCCGCATGTGCCGCCCTGAACCTCCTCTGTCCGACTCCCCATATCCGGGGAGGGGCTCAAAGAGGCTCACGCGGGCGTCCAGCGCTTCGGCCTGTCAACCCGCGGCTACGGTGAGGGACGCCGCATCGACGCGATCCAGCCTCGCCGGCGTTCGAGGCGCTGGGGGCACCTCCCAGCGGCAGCTGGGGGAGGAACGGTGGAAGGGCGGGTAGGGGAC